>CAKVEH010000084.1 GCA_934728205.1 uncultured Helicobacteraceae bacterium | reverse complement strand
TTACTAAATTATACATTTATTGACTTTAATTTGTAGTGAAGAGCGAAATCACTCATTAAGTGATGTGTAAGTGCTTATTTTTTAGAAAATCTTTTGCTGACAAATCGATGAAATACTCGTGCAAAAGCCATTTTTCGCATAAAAAATATACACGCCCCAAATGCAATGCTTCCACCGATATATCCAATGCCCTGTAATGCGATATTTTCACTAATAAGCCCGCCGATAAGCGCACCACCACCAATTCCTACATTATAGATTCCAGAGAAAATTGACATTCCAACAGCAGTGGCTTTAGTCATTGAGAGTGCGGCAATGGTTTGGGATTGGAATACAAGGTTAAAGAGCATTATTGCGAGCCCCCAAAACACACACAATATAATGATACCAACCTCTGTGAAACTTAAAGGGTGGAGCAAAAGCAAACTTGCGCTAATCCCAAAAAGACAATAAAATACAAAAATGCGGTGGTATCTCTCATAAAATTTTGAAAACAAAAATCCAGCCAAGATTCCCATTACACCAAAAAGCATTAACACAAATGTAATAATTGCGGAATCTAGCTCCGCACATTTAGCTAAAAATGGCTCAATATAGCTATACGCTGTAAAATGTGCGGTAATAATAAAGGCAGTAAGTAAGTAGATTTTACGCAATGGTTTGTTTTTAATGAGGGTTGGAAGTGTGCTAAGCGTGATAGAATCTGTGTTTGGCATCGTGGGGAAGACACGCCAAAATACAATCATCACCAAAAATCCTGCCACTCCAATATAACCAAAGCTTGCCCTCCAATCCATATAAAGCCCGACAATACGCCCCAATGGCAACCCAGCACTAAGGGCTAAGGAAGTGCCAACAATAATACAACTAAGCGCAAGAGATTGCCTGCCTTTAGGCGCGGCTTTTACCGCCATTATCGTGGCGATAGACCAAAAAAGCGCGTGAGAGAGTGCCACACCAATGCGCGAAGCCATTAGCGTGAAAAAATCCTGCGAGAGAGCCGAGAGGATATGAGAGAGCACAAAAAAGGCAATCACACCAAGCATTAAACGCTTTAACTCCATTTTTGAAAACATTATCATCAGCGGAAGTGAAGCGCACGCTACGACCCACGCATACATTGTGATGAGGATTCCAGCGTTTGCTTCGCTTATACCAAAGTCATTGGCGATTGCGCTTAATAGAGCGATTGGGATAAATTCGCTGGTGTTAAAGATAAATGCCGCACACGAAATCACAATGACGGGCAACCACGCAAAAAATGTGTTTTGAGAATCTTTTACCATTTTGCCTCTAATATACATTAAGAAATAAGTAGTGCGTATTGTAGCAAAACTGCTATAATGCAAATTTATTTTAGGAAATAAAATGCGACAAAACATACAGAGATTCTATAATTCTCCTCTTGGTTATCTGCATTTGCAAAGCGATGGAGAAAGCCTTACTAGCTTGACATTTAGTGATTTTTGAGTGAATCTCATAAAGATAAAGAAGGGCTTTGCAACACGCTAAAAAAGACGATAAAGTGGCTGGATATATATTTTAGTGCGGAGATTCCCACATTTATGCCACCAATAAAGATTCAAAGTGGCTCTGCCTTCGCACGCGAAGTATGGGAATTGCTCCTCCAAGTCCCTTATGGACAACTTAGCACTTATGGCGCACTTGCAAAACAAATCGCACAAAAGCACAATATTGCAAAAATGTCTGCTCAAGCCATTGGCAAAGCTGTGGGAAGCAATCCAATCGCTATAATCATTCCCTGTCATCGCGTTATTGGAGCAAATAAGAATCTTGTAGGCTATGCTGGTGGGCTTGAGAAAAAAATTACTTTACTTCAAATTGAAGGTATTGATACGACAAAGTTTAGATTCTAAAGGTTTGTGTTTTATTTTTGTTAAATTTACTAAAATTTTGCGGTGAATTTATTTAAGGAGATTTCTAATGAAAGAAACACAAATGACACACTCTTTGGAGAAGATTCAACAAGAGAGCGTGATTAAATCACTAGGAATCTCAAACTTCGCCCAAATGATTACAACTAAGTTTGTTAAAAATTGCAAAATAATCCCAGCGGTCAATCAAATTTTGCGCGTGCAGAGGATATTTTGTTTATTCCTGTGGCTTTAAGCTAGCTCGCTTGGTCCTTTTGGATAGCAAAATCGGTAACCGCGTCTACGCACCGTTTCAATGGTGCTAATGCCTAGTGGTTTATCCATTTTTTGTCGGATTTGATTGATAGCTACTTCAATGACATTTGGTGTTACAAGCTCTGGCTCTTCCCAAATGGCATCAAGAAGTTGCTCTTTAGATACGACTTGGTCTCGGTGGCGAGCAAGGTAGATAAGCACCTCAAAAGGCTTACCTTTGACATCGACTTCTCTGCCTTTGTATATGACTTTTTCCTCATCAGGGTTGATACTAAGTTCTTCAATTTCAATCACACTTGTATCCCATACTTTTAGTCGTGTTTTTAGTCGTGCGATGAGGGGTTGTATATCAAGTGGCTTAGAGAGGAAGTCATCAGCACCACCTTGAAATGCGCGTATTTCACTTTCTCCATCAGGTTTATTGGCAATCACCACGACAGGCGTGCGTGCATTTTTTTCTTTTACTTGTTCTAAAACTTCTAAGCCCATACCATCAGTAAATAGCCAACCACTTAAAACCAAGTCATAATTGCGAATGCCAATGTAGTAACCTCCGTCTTTGAGATTCTCTGCGACATCTGTTTGATAGCCATTGGCATTAAGTGCTTTACTGAGTTCCTTTGTTAAGTTTGTATCGTCCTCTATGATTAAAATCCGCATTACCTTTCCTTTGTAAAATTTTGTGGAATTGTAGCACAAGCAAAGCTAAATGTATTCCAAAACTTAAAGTTTCCTTTAATTTTGGATACATATTCGTGCAGGACGAGCTTTTATGGCTTATGTTGGTTAAGATGTGAATCTAGCAAAATTATAAAAGAAAACTAAAGAGCTTGTAACTTAGGCTATTTGCACAAATAGCAAGCTGTTTTTTAAACCTAAAAAAACTATTATTTGCATATAAAAGTTTGTTGTTATCAAGGTTTTCATCGCAAAAATTCTGCCCGATTTCTTGTGTGTAAAATGATTGTAAGCCCATTTTTTTAGCTGTGCGTAGCAAGTTTTGGTCATATTCTCCACGAGGCCACAAAAGATGAGAAGTTATCACACCTAAATGTCGTATAATTAAATCAATAGAGAGTTGCAAATCCTCGTGGAAAGGCTTATTAACAAAATTATCAAGTCGATAAGTATGTGTCATTGTCCCAAAGCTCACAACACCATTCATTTGTTTTAACTCTTCCCAAGTGCAAAACATTGCACGAGGGTTTTTGGTAATCTCTAGCATTGCTTCATCGTGTGGAATCTCTATGGCATTTATGTTTGATTGTTCGTCTAAAGATTTTTTTGAAGATTCATCAATCCATTCTGTGGCGATAAAAAGTCCAGCTTTTAGCCAATAGTGCTTCAAAATGGGATACGCATTTTCATAAAAATCTCTCCACCCACCTTCAAATATAAGAAGCACACTGCGAGGAGGATTTGGCTCGTTGGACTTTTTGAGTGTGAGGTATTCATCAAGGCTTAAGAAATTATATCCCTTTTTTCGCAAATACATTATTTGCCGCTCAAAGGCACTGACACTAATGCTGTGAGAATCGTTGATGTCTCTAATATGTTCATAACGGATAATTGGAATATTTTTCATAGGAAATTCACCAAAGACATTTGATTGATACGACTTGTGCTATTAAGCACGGCGTTATAATTATTTGTAAGATTGGCAAAGTGATTGTAAGTCGCCGCAATATCTGTGCCAATATTATCACCTTTGATTCCAGAAATTTGCATTTTTAAAACCTCGTTTCTATGGATTGCATTTTCAAATGCTCTGCCGTGAGAGCCATTAAGGGCTATCATTTTTTCGATATGGTCGCTATAATGATTAAACCGCTCGATACTATTTTGTATGCCAAGATTTCGCATATCTTCGGAGTATTCCCTATCAAATGGATTTGGGCGATAGATTCCCTTTCTTACCGCATCAATCATAGCATCAACTCCTTCAAAAAAATTCAAATCTGGCTCATCAATGGTAATGGCATTATTAGCATTAAAGGCAAGAAATGTCGTGTCGTGGCGCAACGCAGATTCTGAAAAATCATTGCTATTTTGGTTATAAATCATAAAATCCATTCGCGTAACAGAGCGCATTTTATCATCAATTTCTAGTTTGCCTTGTCTATTGAGATTTACTTCTATCTTTGTTTTTGTGGCTTGCAAGAGGCTTTCATACGCCCATTTTGCTTCTTGTGTGGGGTTGCCCTTTTTTGTCGCCCCCGCTTGCTTGTAAAGTTTTGGGTCGGTATTTGAGTAATTAAGTGCCACAGCAATAGCATCCATTAGCTGGCGATATGTGAGGTCATCAGCTTTTGTAATGCTTACCACAGGAGGCTCATCGTGCGGATTATACAGCGGGATAGCCACCTCTTCATCACCATTTTGGAGGATTAAAAATGAGCCTTTTTCGTTACTTAGCTCGATTCTCGCATTGACTTTTACGCCATTGTGGTCTGCGAGTTTTATATTGTAAGTTTGTCCATCAATGCTGCCGCCTGCTACTTCGGAGAGTTTTGTCTCATCAGTGGCGAAACCCATTCCATTATTAAGCACTTGAGAGACATTTGAGATAAGTTTCGTGCCACGATGCTCAAAAGCTAGTCTGTCATATTCGGCTGTGTAATCACTCCTTAATCCAACCATAGGCTCTCCAAGCTCATTATAAGTGCTTAGGACTAGACTAAAGCCACTTTCACCATTAAATGGTGGATTTTTCATATCATTGTCTTTGTTTCTTACATTATGGTCTCTAAAGACAATCTCACCATTGGTAATTTCCCCATCAAGATTCCCACCAAAATGCTCGCTTACTCGTCTAATGACATCACGCACTTCTAAGCCATCATCAATGCTAATGCGCAATTCCTCAATGGGCTCTTCATTGATTTTCCCATCATCGGTGTTTGGGCGCGTGCCAGAGAATACCAGCTCTTTTACACCATCAGCTATGACATCACGCATTTTTGTGGCACGCACCGCCACTTCATTATTTTTGGTAAGAAAAGTAGTTGGAATCCTATGCACCCTGTAATCATAGTTATCACGCACGCTAGCAATAGAATCTTGGCTAAAAGTGCCTAGAAATGGACTTTTTTGGAAGCTCGTAACTCGTGCGCCTATCCGCGCTAGCTCATCGACATTTTCCACATCTTTATCACTAGAGATAAGGTGAAATTCTAATTTAGAGTTTCCTGCTATAAGATTTTTAATCTCAATTTGTCCCCACGCATTAAGCGTTACATCTACGACTTTTGTTTGTGAGGTATTCCCAAACTCTTTTCCAATCTTATCGAGCAAATCTTGCACGGTGTTGGCGTTTTTTTCATCAATAAAGCCTGTATCAAGTGCGAACTTAGCTTTAAAACTCTCGCCATCTGGGCGCACACCACGCATATAAAAATATTCTTTGCCATCATTGCTTGGATTTCTATCATCATCGCCAATCAAATCGCGCAATCTATCTGTCGCTTTGATATAAACTTCCTCTGGCACATCGCCACGGCGGATTCTATCCATAATGTCTGGGTTGAGTTTGCTTTGGTTGAGTTTGCGAATGTTGGTTGAAATGCTCTTATGCCAATCAGAATCTCGAGAGAAAAATAACTCATTGCCCGTGATATTGTATTGCATTAGGTTTTGCGAGCTAATGAGAGTTTGAAGAATTTCATCGTTGCCTTTATATTCGCCTTGTGGAGTAAAAGGACGCATTTTTACATTGCTCCCAGAGAATATAAATTCCCCTCCAATGGAAGTATTAGCGACATTTATCATATGGTCTCTTAGCTTTTCTAAATCTTTGGCGATAGCTTCTCGTGAAGTGGGCGAATGAATGTCGTTTGCCGCTTGGATAAGTTTGGTGTTGAATTTCACCATTGTCTCAGAGAGCTCTGATAGGGCTTTATCCGTATTGAGCGTGCGGGTGTAGGCAGTTGTCGCATTATCAATGCCCTGAGC
>CAKVEH010000083.1 GCA_934728205.1 uncultured Helicobacteraceae bacterium | reverse complement strand
AGCGAAATGAATTCATCTCGTAACATTGCACTTAAATCGAGCATATAAGAATTTTTGGGTGTTTTGCGTGTATAAGATTCTCTTTGTTGCACGCTAAGTCTCATTATAATTTCTTCACCCACTTCATAGCAACATTGCCTAATTCCAACCCCTACAAAGGCAAAAATATCGCTTGCATTAGTGCAAAATGTTTTTTGCATTTGTGTAAAAGTGTGTGTGCAAATATGCTTAAAAACCCCCTCTCTTCCAGCGTGTATAATAGCTACAACACAATTTTTTTTATCAAAAAAGAGCACAGGATTGCAATCTGCTATGAGGATTAAAAGGTTAATCCCTTTTTGGTTGGTGATGAGCGCATCAGCCTCTCCAGCGTTATGTATGCCATTAGGTTTGGTGATAATGATTGAGTTTGTGCTGTGAATCTGTGTGAGGAAATTTACATTATCAGTGCGCAATGAGTGGTTGTAATCTTTTATGCACGGCAAATCCTGTCCATTTTTAGCAAAATGTTGCAAAAGCAAGTCAATATTTTTTATTACAGCATTTTGATTATCACCCACATTAAAAGAAAGATTGAGGCTATCAAATGGCGCATTACTCACTCCGCCAAAACGATTGCTAATCCCAAAGACAACGCCACTATTTTTTGTCGCATTCATAACGCATTCCAAGTGAGAAAACATCGCCACTCCTTATATCAATTTATAAAATCAACCCTGAAATAAGAGGGTATTGTAGTATGTTTTGTAGCAAATTGTAACTGATAGTGTTTTTTTTTTAGAAAATAAACAAAAAGTAAATGGATTTAAGGAATGTTTAAAGTGATATATACTAAAATTCTTATCGTGTCTAATATTTAAGAATCTAAGGCCTCCCAAAAATGATTTATTTTTGAAAAAGTCTTAGATTTATAGACATTAACAACAAAGTCTTAAAGGAGGAGTTTTGAATTCAAGCAACAATTCGTCTCTCTTATCCAAGATTTTTGCCTTGTTGGTTGTTGTCATTGTGGTGAGTGGGTGTTACACTTTCTACAATGCCAAAGGTTTTTCATATTTTAGCGACAGCCCGCAGGCGTGCAATAATTGCCATATAATGAATGAAGTGTATGACAATTATCTTGCAAGTTCGCATTCTCTTGTGGTCGCTGGGAAGGAGCGAGCGACTTGTGGAGATTGCCATTTGCCTCATAGCTTTGTCTCTAAATGGATAGCAAAGGCGCGAAGCGGAGTAGGACACGCCTACGCTTTTACCTTTAAACTTGATGAATTGCCTGTGAATCTTTCAGCCAATCAAACGAGCAAAAAAATTGTAGAGCAAAATTGTATCAGTTGCCACACTGAAGTCGCGAGTAATGCTATCAATGCTACTACTCACGGAGGTTCAGATGTGCGGAGTTTAAGCTGTGTCTCTTGCCACGAGAGTGTCGGGCATAAGCGTGGCTTTTAAGTGTCATTAAATTCTAAAAAAATAGAGTGAAGGAGTGAAGAAATGCAGAGTAAAAGTAATATGATGCCAATTCTTGTTGTTTTGGCTGTGATTGTCGTGATAGGCTTGCTTTGGTTTAATTACGATATTGGCAAGAAGAGCGCAGAAGTCCCAAAAGTGGCTTCTAAAGATGTGGTGGAGATTAGCGATGATAATCCGACATTTGATTGGTGGGGCAAAAACTATCCAGAATATTTAGATATGTATCTTATTGTGGAGAAAGAAGAGCCTAAATATACAAATTATGGCGGTAATTTGGCGTATTCAAAGCTTATCCGCTATCCACAACTTACACAACTTTGGGCTGGGTATCCGTTTAGTCTTGATGCAAATGAGGAGCGAGGGCACTTTTGGATTCAAGTCGATCAAATGGATACAGCAAGGAATAACAAAGATTTTCTTAATGCACACGGATTTGCGAAGTTTGGAGGGCAGCCTGCGGCGTGTATGAACTGTCATAGTGGTTGGACACCTTGGCTTATCAAAAACGCTGCTGGTGGAGATTTTACACGATTTAACTCTACGAAATATTGGACTATGATTAAGGGTGTGCCTCCTGTAAATGGCGCAACTGAAGGAGATGACCAGCACAGAGGACCACACGGAGGAACTCGAATGGGCGTTACTTGTGCGGATTGCCATAATCCTGATGGTATGGGACTTAGAATCACAAGACCAGCACTTATCAATGCGCTTGTTGATTTTAGAGGTTATGAGCGAGATGAGTATCAAGGTGTGAAGGCTGATAGAAAAGAAATGCGAACACTTGTATGTGCGCAATGCCATGTGGAGTATTACTTCCGCCCAACAGGCACTAAAGTAACCGTAACGGGCGAGAGTATCTCTAAAGATGAAAATGCTAAGTGGTTTAATGGTGAGCAAAAAACCTATGAGGAATACGATGTATGGCGCAATGGAAATCAACCAATCGAAATTGAAGTCGATGGACAAAACCTTGTGTTCCCTTGGTCAGCGTGGAAAAAGGGCGAATCTTTTAGAATCGAAATGTTTGATGAGCATTATGACAAAGCGCGAGCAGATGGCGTGTTTAAGCAAGATTGGCAACACAAAATTACAAAAGCACCAATGCTTAAAATCCAACACCCAGAGACCGAACTCTTTAGCGGTGGCGTGCACGCGCAAAATGGCGTAGCTTGTGCGGATTGCCATATGCCTTATGTAAAAGGAACAGGTGGAAGGAAAGTTACTCAACACAACATTACTTCACCGCTTAATGAAATTAACGCAGCATGTAAGGTTTGCCACTCTCAACCAGAAGAGTATCTCAAAGCACAAATTGCAGATATTCAAAAATCTGTCGCCTATGATTTAAGAAGTGCTGAATATGCGACTGTGAGCCTTATCCAAGATATTAAGCGATTGCGCGAGGAATTAGGCAAACTCCCAGCATATCAAACCGAAGGCAAAGCTGATGATGAAAAAATCACTAAAGCCCTTGCAGAGCCACTAGAGTTACACCGCAGAGGACAAATGAGGGGAGATTTCGTAGGTGCTGAAAACTCAACAGGATTCCACAATCCACGCGAAGCAAGCAGAATGCTATTGCAAGCTGTGGAAATGGCGCGAATGGGTCAAACTAAACTTGTAGAAATCGCAAGTGATAATGGAATCAAAGGCTTTAAAACTTCTGACCTTGGCTTTGAAGACATACAGAAGTTTAATCCGGGCGAGATTACTTATAAAGTGGATTTGAATGGTAAAAAAGCTGGCGATAGATACTATGACCACCTTAATGTAAATGGACCTGCACCAAAAGAGTTACTAGAGCTTGATAAAAATACAAAGCCCTACAACTTTAAAGAAGTTGATAAAGTAACTTCTCAAATCACTACTTACAAAGGCGCACACTAAGCGCGTTTAAAGGGAGATTGACTCTCCCTTTAAATTTTTCTTCTTTCTTAATTTCCTTTATATTTGTTGAAGTTTTGCTCCAACCCCCTTTGTTTTATATTTTTTTAAGTTTTACTTAAGCAACAAGGTTGTAAGATTCTACTCAAGGTTATTTGCCTTAAGAATCTTTATTAAGAATCTTTTAAGGCAAAAATCGCAGCCTAAAAAAGAAAGGAGTGAAAAATGAGTGAAAATACAAAAGTGCAAATCTTAGGCGAATTTGCAGAGGGAATCTGGCAAGATGAAATCAATGTGCGTGATTTTATTGTCAAAAATTTCACGCCATACAGTGGCGATGGGAGTTTTTTAAGCGCGCCTACAAACGCGACAAAGCAGCTGTGGGAGCAAGTTTGCGCGCTAATGAAAGTAGAGAGAGAGCGCAAGGGCGTGTATGATGTCAGCACGGACATTATCTCTAGCATTACTTCGCATAATGCAGGCTATATCGACAAACGCCTAGAAGTCATCGTAGGACTACAAACCGATGAACCGCTAAAGCGTGCGATAATGCCTTTTGGCGGGTATCGTATGGTGCTAAATTCTCTCAAAGCCTATGACAAAAAAGAGGACGCCCAAGTGGCAAATGTGTTTAAATATCGCAAGACACACAATGACGGCGTGTTTGACGCATATAGCGATGAAATGCTCCTCGCACGCAAAGTGGGAATCATCACAGGACTCCCTGATGCCTATGGCAGAGGGAGAATCATAGGCGATTATCGCCGAGTGGCACTCTATGGCGTAGATAGGCTTATCGAAGAAAAAACCAAAGCAAAGAAAAAGCTCACCCCCGATGTGATGAGCGAGGAAGTGATTCGCTTGCGCGAGGAGATTTCAGAGCAGATAAAGGCACTAAATGAGCTAAAAACTATGGCGTTAAGCTATGGATTTGATATTTCTGCGCCCGCTAAAGATACAAAAGAGGCGATTCAGTGGCTTTATTTTGGCTACCTTGCCGCGATAAAGGAGCAAAACGGCGCAGCGATGAGCATAGGGAGAATCTCTACTTTTTTAGATATTTACTCCGAGCGGGATTTGAGTCTTGGCAAATACACAGAGAGCGAAATCCAAGAGATGATAGACCATTTTGTGATGAAGCTACGAATGGTGCGATTCCTCCGCACACCAGAATATGATGAGCTTTTCAGCGGGGACCCCACTTGGGTTACTGAATGTATCGGGGGAATGTGCCTTGATGGACGCCCGCTTGTAACAAAAATGAGCTATCGCTTCCTCCATACGCTTTATAATCTAGGACCAGCCCCAGAGCCAAATATGACCGTGCTTTGGAATACACGCTTGCCACAGAATTTCAAGGATTTTTGTGCGCGCGTTAGCATTGATACTTCATCGATTCAGTATGAGAGCGATGAGATAATGCTAAAAGAATTTGGCGATGACTACGCCATAGCCTGCTGTGTAAGCCCTATGAAAATCGGCAAGCAAATGCAGTTTTTTGGGGCGCGGTGCAACCTCGCAAAAGCGATACTCTACGCCATAAATGGTGGTAAAGATGAAAAGCTAGGCGTGCAAGTCGCACCTATGCTCGCACCTATCACAAGCGAATATTTGGACTATGATGAAGTCAAAGGGAGGCTAGATATTGTGCTTGATTGGCTCGCACGGCTCTATATAAACACGCTTAATGTCATTCACTATATGCACGATAAATACTGCTATGAGCGCATCGAAATGGCGTTACATAACGAAGAAGTGGTGCGCACTATGGCAGGGGGTATCGCGGGGCTTAGCGTGATAGCGGACTCTCTCTCCGCGATAAAATACGCTAAAGTCAAGCCTATCCGCAATGAAGCTGGGCTAGCGGTAGATTTTGAGATTTCAGGGGATTATCCTAAATATGGCAATGATGATGATAGGGTGGATAATATCGCGGTAGATTTGGTAAAAAGTTTTAGCCAAAAGCTAGCCCTCCACCCAACTTATAGGGAATCTACGCCCACAATGAGCGTGCTAACCATAACCTCAAATGTCGTCTATGGTAAGAAAACAGGCTCTACGCCTGATGGCAGAAAAGCAGGCGAGCCATTTGCCCCTGGGGCAAATCCTATGCACGGGCGCGATACAAACGGCTGTGTGGCGAGCTTTTGCTCTGTGGCAAAACTGCCGTTTAAATACTCAAAAGATGGGATTTCAAATACATTTTCTATCGTGCCAAGTGCGCTAGGGAGCGAGCGTGGAGCGCAGGAGCAAAATCTCGTATCGCTTATGGATGGATATTTCGCCGATGAGGGCTATCATCTCAATGTCAATGTGCTGCAAAAAGATATGCTGCGCGATGCGATGGAGCACCCCGAGAAATACCCCCAGCTAACTATTCGCGTAAGTGGCTATGCGGTGAATTTCATCAAACTTACCCGCGAGCAACAACTTGATGTCATCTCAAGGACATTCCACGAGAAGATGTAGGGCTTTTGCGGAGTTGGTTTGGAGTTGTCATATTAAGGTTTTGAAACGCCAAAATATCAAAGAATCTAGAATGTAAATTCTAGATTCTACGCTTGGTTTGCAGGTGTTTGTATGTTTTGCTCGACTTTGACTTTGGCGTATTCTAATAAATCTTTTGATTTTGCGCGTAAAGTAAAAGATTTTTGAATTTTTAGGGCGATTTGTTCTTGCGTGGCGGGATTTATTTTGGGGATTTCTAAATTTCCCACTTCCTCTAAATTTAAATTCGTTTGCAAACCTTGTCTAGAATATTTTTCTAAATAAATTTGTCC
>CAKVEH010000082.1 GCA_934728205.1 uncultured Helicobacteraceae bacterium | reverse complement strand
ATCGTGCTTTAGTGAAGTAAATACTTCTTTAAAACTTGCTGTGAGTGAGCTAGCAAAGGGCGCATCGCGCGAACTTATCATCGCGTTAGAATCTGTGATTAAAGATTTTAATACAAATTTACAGACACAATTTGGCGAGAATTTTAAAGAGTTAAATGCCGCCGTTGGCAAACTTCTATCGTGGCAGGAGGAATACAGACATTTCGTGCAAGAAACACAAGTGCTTTTGCGTAATGTTGAGAGCACACTTAGTAACACACAAAGCGCAATGCAAACTTCACAACAAACATTTGAGCAAATCCTCTCGCAAAATGAGCGTGTGAGTGCCTTTTATGAAGAGAATCTTAAAATCATACAATCTTGTGAGATACAAAATAACAAACTTCAAACCCACTTAGCTCATATTGCAAACTTAGAGCCAAGCTCAAAGCAAGCATTACAAAGCTTAGAAACTCTTTTTGATGCAATGAAAGAAAATGCCAAAAATGCACAATCCCATATCGCAGACCTCAATGAAAGCATTAAGCAATATGCCTTGCAAAGTGCTAAAGATATGCAACAAAACTTTGACAACGCGACACAATCGCTCATCGCACAAAGCGCGCAAAAACTAGAATCTATGAGTAATGATACGATGAAAACACTCCAAAGGGACTTTATACTTTTGCGACAATCGAGCGATGAAAATTTACAAGAAATCCGTAATGTAAGCATAAGAAGCCTAGATTCTATGCTTGAAGGACTAAAACAAACACTTGAAGAATCCAAAGGGCTACAAAAGCATAATGTGGAAGTGCTCCATACTTTAAGCGAGCAGGCAAGCAAGAATCACAGCGAGATTTTACAAACCTTTAGCGCGCAACTAAAAACAATGAATGAAGAAACGCTAGACGCGCTCAATGCAAGTGCAAACAATGCACGCGAGGGCGTTATGAGTCAATATGAACTCTCTAATAAATACATTAAAACCATTGCCTTGCAATACTCTAAACTCCTCCAAAAGCTAAGCGAGGATTCTATAACAACGCCAAAGCAAGTTAGCGAGCAGATTCTAAGTGAATTTAATGAGTTTCAACACGCAATGATTGAAAACATTAAACAAGTGCGAGATTACCTCGTGCAAAATAATAGCGAACTCCATAATTTCTATAAAGTGCTTGGGGAAGAAATTTTAGAGGATAGCAAACAAAATTCTGCCCTAAGTCAAGAGCTTAAAGCATCATTACGGAATCTTGATGAAGCAATGAGCGCAAGTGTGAATAATTTTTGGAAAAATTATGAATGGTTTTTGCAACGCATAACAGAACTTATCGGCGCACGAAAATAATACACAAAAGCACAGAATCTAAGGGCTAAATAATGAATAATAAATCCTCACACAATCATTGGATAAGTATCTCAGATATGATGGCTGGGATTATGATGATTTTTTTGCTAGTGATGATTGCTTTTATGATACTTTCTCAACAAGCTCAAGATGAGCTAAGCGCGCAAAATAAGCGATTAAGCGAAATCAATGAAAAAATCACAGCCATAGCACAAAATTACTCAAATTTACAAGCAGAGCTTTTTTTAGATTTGCAAAAGGAATTTTCTAAGGATTTGGCGCGTTGGGATGCACAAATTGATGTGGATAATACCATTAGATTCCGCGAGCCTGAAGTGCTCTTTGACGCTGGGGATAAGCAAGTCAAACAGCGATTTAAAGATATTTTAGATGACTTTTTCCCGCGTTATATAAAGATTCTCACTCTCCCAAAATATCAAGTAAATATTGAGGAAATTCGTATAGAGGGGCATACTTCAACAGATTGGATAAGTGCAATTAGCATTGAAGAGCGATATTTGGGGAATGCTGAACTCTCTCAAGCAAGGGCATTTGAAGTGCTCAAATATTGCTTTAATCAACGCTCTATAAATGCACACAAAAAGTGGCTTATTGCAGTGTTGCGTGCCAACGGACTTAGTTTTGCAAAGCCATTAGATAATGATAAAAAATCGCGTAGGGTAGAATTTCGCGTGATTACAAAGTCAAATGAGAATCTACTTGAAATTTTAGATTTAAGCAAGGAATTTGCAGAAAAATAGCGTTTTTTAAGGAAATTTATGGCACAATCGCAAATTTATTTCACTTTATACAAAGGCAAGTAAATGAAACGAACCTACCAACCACATAACACACCAAGAAAGCGAACTCACGGATTTCGTGCGAGAATGAAAACAAAAAATGGGCGCAGAGTGATTAACGCTCGGCGTGCAAAAGGGAGAAAGCGACTAAGTGTGGCTTAATGACACAAAAAGCCAATCAATCCCTCAAACTTAGCTCGCTAAAGCGCACTTGCGAATTTGATGTCGTATTTAAAAATGGCAGACGCTTTAGCACAGATTTTTTTACTGCATTTATCATTGATTTTGCTCACTTGCACACACTAAAGGCGCGAACTTCACAAGACAATCATCGTGGCACAAGTCTTAAAGATTTCTCTGTTTTTCAATCTATTATTGCGCGTGGAGCGCAAGTGTATTTGGGGCTAAGTGTTTCGCGTAAGGTTGGAAATGCCCCGACACGCAACCTTTACAAACGCCGATTGCGTGCGTTGTGTGCAAGCAGAGAATTTAATGGGCAGATGATAGTTTTTGTGCCTAAACCCTCATTTGGCGAGCTTGACTTTCAATCATTACGCACATTAAGTTTAAAAGCTATTCGATACAATGCCAAAAATCTTTAATCTCCCAAAACTTGCCAGCAAAACAAAGTTAATATTTGCGCGTTGTGTTCTTGCATTGCGGGTTGTATGCTCTTGCGTTTTTTCTATGTTTAATGTGATTTTAAGCAAAACATTGAAGTTTTTTGTCATTATCTATCAAAAAAGTTTCTCCTTAGCCATTGGGCGGAGCTGTAGATTCTATCCTAGTTGTTCAAATTATGCTCTTTGGTTATTTGATTTTAATAAACCATTTAAAGCGGTGTTAAAAATCACGCACAGAATCTTTATGTGTAATCCTTTAAGCAGTGGTGGCATAGACTATCCAACCTTAGAAATAAGTATTTGTCCAATTTTTTTCACAGCAAATCCACAACAAAAACGCATAAAATATTGGTTACTCCCTTACAAAAATTCTCTATTTTTAGCTACAATTTCATATCCCAAACGAGTTAAGGGCACATTTGTTATAATTAAATCATTTTAAAGGTTAAATAATGTATTATCCAAATCCTAATCAAAACAATGACGATGGCGGTGGTCTTGGGCGCATAATGTTGGTTATCGCCTTAAGCATTGGTTTTTTTGCTATATATATGACGATTTTTCCACCAGAGCAAAAGCACAATACACCAAAGCAAGATACCACTTCCTCAAATGCCATAGAGCAAGCTACAAATAATACAAATAACATAGGCAATGCACCTATTGCACAATCTAGTCCTGCTACGCCTAAAGACAATGCACAAAATTTCGCACCGCAAGCACAAAGCAATATCCCGCTTAAAGATTCTCTTATTTCGGTGATAGAATCTAAAGATTTTGAGATTGAAATTGACGCGCTCGGGCGTATTAGAGAAGTGTATTTAAAGGATGAGAAATTCACACGCGATGAGCAAGAAAGTCTCTTTAGTATCATTGGCTCGCTTTTTGGTGGTTCTTCTACCAAACCTCATATTGACAAACTTGCTCTTTTTGGGGAATCTGAGTTAAGAGCCATTGAGGTGCGATTTAGTGATAATGCAATAAATCAAAAGGCGTTTAGCACGCCATATATCGCTTCTGCTCCACGCCTAGAGATAGAATCTAGCGGAGATTCTGGGCAAAAGTCATCACAAACACTCACCCTTACACAAAATCTTGGCGAAGTAAGCATTACTAAAGAACTGAAGTTTTATGAAGATTTGACTTATGAAGTGCGCATTAGCGTGAGTAACCCAAATCTTGAGTATTTTATCAGCAATGGTATGCGTCCAAAGGGTGATAAGGATAATTATGTCTTTCGTGGGGTGCTTTTGAAAAAAGATGATGGTTCTATCAAAAAAATAGAAGATGGTGATGCACAAAATGAGGACTTCCCTAAATCACGCTTTATCGCCAGCGTGGATAGATATTATACAAGTTTATTTTACACTAAAGATTTAGCCAAAGGTCTAAACATCCGCATAGGAAGAGATTTACAAGATAATCCAATGCCATATATGAAGCTCTATGGGCAGGACAGCTTTTATGGATATATTGGACCAAAGGATTATAAAGCATTAGAACACATTCATAAAGAACTTTCAGATGTCGTGGAATACGGGGTTTTTACTTTCTTTGCAGAGTGGATATTTTTACTCCTTGATTGGTTGTATGGCATTTGTGGGAATTGGGGATGGGCAATCGTGCTTTTAACCCTCTTAGTGCGATTGGTGCTTTTTCCATTGAGTTACAAGGGAATCCTCTCAATGCAAAAACTAAAAGACATTGCACCAATGATGAAAGAGATTCAGACGCGTTACAAAGGCGACCCACAAAAAATGCAAATGCAAATGATGGAGCTGTATAAAAAGCACGGCGCAAATCCGCTTGGTGGCTGTTTGCCGTTATTGTTACAAATCCCTGTATTTTTTGCTATTTATCGTGTGTTGTATAATGCCATTGAGTTGAAAAATTCGGAGTGGATTTTTTGGATTAGTGATTTAAGTGCGATTGACCCATATTTTGTGTTACCTGTGCTTATGGGCGTTACGATGTATCTCTCGCAGATTCTCACTCCATCAAACTTCACCGACCCAATGCAAGAAAAAGTTTTTAAAATGTTGCCGTGGTTTTTTATGATATTTTTCATTGTTTTTCCATTCCCTGCTGGGCTGGTGCTTTATTGGACGATTAACAACATTTTTTCTATCATTCAGCAGCTTGTCATTAACAAAGTCCTTGAGCGTAAAAAAGCCATAGCCCAAAAGATAAAAGAAGCAAAAGAGACAAACATAGAGGAGCAAACCAAGCATAAAGGGAGGAGGAGCAAATGAAAAAAATTACTGCTAAAACACTCCAAGACGCGCTTTTGCTTGCTTCTGAGGAATTTAAATGCTCCGTAGTGGATTTAGAATATGAAGTCGCTCAGAATCCAAGTGCTGGGATTTTGGGCATTGGGCGTAAAGATGCGGTTATTATCGTGGATTACAAAAAGGGACACAATGAAGCAGATAATGAGCAAAATACACCAAAGCAAGATAGTGGAGATTTCACATACGCTAAAAAAGCAAATGCACCACAACCCCAAAATATCAAACAATCATTTCAAACACCACAAAAAAACACACACGAATACCCAAACACAAGCAACACACACAAAAAGATTCCCACAAAAGAGCGATATGAAAACACTTATGATGATTTTAATGATAATCTTTGGGGTGATACGAGCTGGGGTGAGCAAGAAGTAGATTGCACGAGTGCAAATCATTTAAAGCACAAAGCAAAAGGCACATTCCAATCTACACAAGATTCTAAAGATTACAATGTCTCAAATCTTACTGCCGTTGCGAGCACGCCAAAGATTAAAGAAATTGATGAGAAGGCTATGGTTGGCGATATTGAGCACGAGCTAAAGGAGTTATTTTCTTATCTACCTTTTGAGATTGACCATATTAAGGTGGTTTTTATGAATGATGAACTCTGTATTACCATTGATGGGAGGGATTGCGCACTTTTAATAGGTGAGAAAGGCTATCGTTACAAGGCTTTGAGCTATTTGCTATTTAATTGGATTAACCCAAAATATGGCGTGAGTGTGCGTTTAGAAGTAGCAGAATTTTTGAAAAACCAAGAGCAAATGATTGATGTGTATTTAGAGGGGATTATTGAGCAGGTTAATGCAACCTCAAAAGCACAAACAAAGCCATTAGATGGTATTTTGGCTTATATCGCACTTGGCAAGTTGCGCGAGATTTTCCCACAAAAGTATGTGTCCTTTCGCCTCACTGATGAGGGTGAGAAATATATTATTATCAACGATTTTAAAAAGAGTTAATGCAAGATACAATCGTTGGAATCTCCACTCCTATTGGTATCGGTGCGATTTGTATCGTCCGACTTAGCGGTAAAGACGCACTAGATATTACACTAAAACTTGCCCGCCGAGATTCTCTCACTCCGCGTTATGCGACATTAAGTATGGTTTATGA
>CAKVEH010000081.1 GCA_934728205.1 uncultured Helicobacteraceae bacterium | reverse complement strand
AGCAAACTCACCGAGTGCGACAATGAAACGCATAACCCTGTATTGTGATGGCTCATCACTTGGCAATCCGGGTGCTGGAGGCTGGTGTGGAATCTTAGAGTTTAATGGCATTCAAAAAATCGTGCAAGGCAATGCAAAACTCGCCACAAACAACCAAATGGAGCTCCAAGCTGTTATTTCGTCTCTAAGTGCGTTAAAAGAACCTTGTGAAGTGCATTTATACAGCGACTCAAAATATGTCGTAGAGGGAATTAACACTTGGCTTAAAAATTAGGAGGCAAGGCACTGCAAAAAAGTAAAAAACACCGAACTATGGCAAAAATACCTACAAGTCGCAAAGCCCCATACCATTATCGCGCATTGGGTGCAAGGACACGCAGGAGTGCCACTTAATGAACAATGTGATGCTATCGCCAAAGCCCAAGCCCTAAAAGCCCAACAAGATGGGTAGATTTGCGATTGTCATCTATCGTCTTTATGATACAATGTCCGCAATTTTGCGCTAAATTCACACTAAATGCAAGAATCTAGCTTAAAATCTAACACAAAGGAATCAATATGCCACGCCCGCACAATAAAGATGAGTTATTGTCAGCGATGAGTGATGAGTTTGCCAAGCTTTTTGGGCTTATCCAAAGCACGCCTAGCGATATGTTGGAGAGGGATTTTGCCCGCCCAATGCGTGATAATACACGCGATAAAAACGCCCGCGATGTGCTTATCCACCTCTATGAATGGCATATAATGCTAGAGGATTTTATCATCAATAATTTGGAACGCGAGGGCGAAAAATTCACGCAAAAGCCAGAGATTGTGCCATTTCTACCTCCCCCGTATAATTGGCGCACTTATCCGCAGCTCAATGTAGAGATTTGGCAAAAGCACCAAAGCACGAGCTTGCAAGACGCGCTAGATTCCCTGCAAACAAGCCATAGCAGAATTATAAGCCTTGCTGAGTGCTTTAGCAATGATGAGCTATTTGACAAGGGACGTTTTAGCTTCACGGGGGCAAACGCGCTCGCCTCATATATGATTTCAAGCACTTCTAGCCACTATGCGTGGGCGACAAAGCAGCTAAAAATGGGTTTAAAGGACAAAATCTAATAACACTAAACGGATTTATTATGGAAAATTACGACTTGCGCTTGATAGTGGTGATACTGCTGACATTTTAGCGCACGCGCTTCCTGCGACTAGCTTGCCTTGCGTTACGCATTGTTGTTGTGTCCTTTTTGCAGGGTCGAGTCTGTTTATCGCCTCACATTCTCGCACGGGGTCGGCATTGCACGCTTTTAGTGTATTTTTTAGAGCTTCGCGCATATCTTTTGCACCCTGCCCATAACCTTGCACTTGATACATTCCTAAGATATAGCACGAATACAAATACCCCAAATCACAAGCCTTTTTATAGTATTGCGATGCTTTTGTTTGGTTTTTTACCGCACCTTGCCATCCATAATGATAGTTAAATGCCGCCGCATCGCACGAATGCGGGATATTGGCTTCACATTGTGCGATTTTTTGTAACGCCTTAAGGCTCTAGATTCTCACTTTTGGCTTGCTCTATAATACTAGCAAAGCTATTTTTGCCAAATCTCAATAATCGCCACTTCGCAAGCCTCTTTTGTGCTTAGGTTTATTTTTTACTTTTAGCGGATTTTAGGCAGGCTTGCCCGTATTTGGATTGCGTGATTTTTGCGTCTTTAAAATTAGGCAGTGGGGCTTTAGCACTCTTTTTAATCCGCTCGATATAATCCCACTCCACTAAGCCATTTTGCAAATTTACAATGCTAAAATAAAGCTATACTCCACGCTATTTATGCTTGATGTGGCTTTAGCTTGGCTTGAGATTCTCGCGCTCAAAGAATACTTCGGTGGCAAAAGAGAGTCTTTGGGAATAATGTCGCCAAAATTGCGTTTTTCAAAAACAATACAATGATAGCAGGCAAAGCTAAAATCCGCGATTTTGCAATGTAAAAATTATGAGATTCTTGCGATACCAACAAGCAAATATGGCAATTTTAGATGCTACTTAAAACCTTACCACAAATTCACTCCCCCTCCCTAGTTCGCTATGCACAGCGATTTTGGCATTGTGGATTTTTGCGATTCGCTTTACTATCGCAAGCCCCAAGCCATTGCCACCCAAATTTTTAGAGCGCGACTTATCCACGCAGTAAAATCGCTCAAAGATTCGCTCGCATTCATTTGGTGCGATTCCTATGCCATTATCCACCACGCGCAAAACCACGCCATTATCACCACTTGCGCCACTTTCGTCCAAAGTCTTGCTCGTTTTCTCGCTGTTTCCTCCACTCTCAAAATCTTTCTCACGCTCCAAAATAATTTTCACCACGCCATTTTTGCCACTATATTTAATCGCATTTTCACACAAATTATACACCATATCTTCAAGCAACGCAGGGATTCCCAAAATCTCTTGCACCCCCATTTCGCACTCCACAAATTCGCATTTTACCCCCTTTTCACGCGCCAAATTTTCAATATTTGGCAAAATCTGCTTTACCACACTTGCGAGCTGGACGCGCTCTTTTTCACCGCCATTTTTATCTAAGGCATTATCCAAAAACGAGATTTTCAAAATCTTATCAACTAGCTTTAAGAGTCGCTTAGATTCTGCGTAGATTTTAGCGATAAATTCCTCTTTGTCGCACTCTTGCACTAGCCCACTGCATAGCATTTCACTGCTTGTGAGTATCACAGATAGAGGCGTTTTTAACTCGTGGGTTACATTTGCGCTAAACTCCTTTCGCAATGCCAAAATATCGCGCTGGGCACTTTTATCAAAGAGCAAAATCATTATCGCCTTAAGGCTGTTTTTGACAAAAATCGGCATACAAATCGTGTGGCAAAAATACTCGTTTATGCTGATTTCAAAGGCTTCATTTCCAGAATCTATGCTATTTTGCACCGCATTGCCAAACTCACGCAAAAACGCAAAAATATTGATATGCTGTATATTTGGCGTTAAACGCAAAATCTGCAATGCCTTCTCATTGCATTGCGTGATATTGCCCGCGCTATCAAGGACTAAAAAGCCCTCATTCATATTTTGCGTGATAAGCTCAAAGCGCAATTTGCCCTGCTTTATGTGCTTTAATTGCTTTTTGATTTTGCCTTTTTGCTTGGAGATGCGCTGCATAAAAATGTGTAGCTCGGTGTAAGGGTTGGTGCGAATGGGGTGGGACAAATCGATATTTTTAATGGGTTGCAAAATAGTGCGTGTAAGCAAAAAGCCAAGAGCCACGCTAACAATCGCGCTAAAAACTAGCAGTGTGGCAAAGAGTGGCACAAAATCTTTTAGCACAACAAAAAGTGAATCTTTTTCCGTGCTAATGCGTAAAATAAGCGTTTGTGGCGTGGATTGTGCGTGAGAATCCACGCGTAAATCTGCCTCCACAAAGCGCGCAAAATATAGATTTTCTTTAAATTCTGAATCTGAAAGGCGCACAGCCCTACTGCCCCTACCTTGCACGAGATTTTGCACTTCCTCGCGCTCTAAGTGATTATCTAAGTTTGCGATATTAAGCCTATTATCAAAAATCACTTCTCCACTTAGCTCAATCACGCTCACACGATAGGGAGAATCTAGCTTATCAAAAAATAGATTTTGCGCAAGGCTTTGCCCTAGCGATATTGCGAGTTCGCTTGCGTATTGTTCTAGCTCGCTAAATTGCTCCTCCCTGTGTGCTTGGTGCAAAAACACTGCACTAATGAGTATGCTAAGAGATTGCGCCGCCACGATAAGCCCAAAAATCCACGCCACAAGCCTGCGCGATAAACTCTTTGGCTTGTAGATTTTATGGGGATTTTGGCTTTGTTGGCTTTGTTGAAGGCATTTATAAAACCTCATCAAATCGATACCCCACAGAGCGAATATTTGTGATACATTTGCCATACTCTCCTAGCTTTGTGCGAAGTGAGCTTATGTGCATATCCACCGTGCGCGTGTTTTCCAAGCTGTATCCCCATACAGATTCAAGTAGCTCATCTTTGCTAAAAATATTATTTTGGTGGGTAAAAAGCAAAAGAAGCAACTCAAATTCTTTGTTTGTGAGGTGGCATTCTTGTTCATCGACACTGATTTTATGCGAGTTTGGCTGTATTTTTAACCCTTTGTATTGCAAGATTTTGCTTTGTGGGGAGGCGTTGTTTCGGCGTATTTGAGCCTTTACTCGTGCGATTAGCTCTAAGGCGGAAAATGGCTTTGTGAGATAATCATCTGCGCCCAAATCTAGCCCGCTTACTTTGTCATATTCGCTTCCTAGCGCACTAAGCACGATGATAGCGATGTCTTTGTATTTGGGGTTTGATTTAAGCGATTGTATCACGGATAGCCCATTTTCATTTGGGAGCATAATATCACAAATCAACACTTGGGGAATCTGCGCTTTTAGTGCGCTATAAAGGCCAGTCGCGTTTTCAAACATTACAGAATCTAGATTGCTATTTTTTAGCGCATACGCCACAAGCTCGGCGATATTTTTGTCATCTTCTAGAATATAGACAAGATTTTGGGCGTTATATTGCGTCTTTTTTGTCGCGGGATTGCTCTCTTGCGCGCTATTTTGTAGCGCGTTTTGACTATGGGCTTGAGTTAGATTCTGTCCTATATTGTGCGTTAGCATTGTATCTTGCGCCATTTTTCCTCCATTTTTATTTTTGTTCTTTTTGGTATGAGTGGGATTTGTTGAAATTTTAGCCTTTTTTCTTATCCAAAATCTCTCGCAAAAGCAGATTTTACAAACATTTTACAAAACCCTGTGTGTTGCTCTTACATTGCGTTGTTATGATTTCGCTCGTGTTGGTTGTGTTATTGCAATCTAAGCGCGACATATCGCGTTGCTAGCATTTACACAAACTTCGCAAAATCTTAAAACAAAAAGGAGCAATGATGAAAGCGATTGTAAAATTAACAAAAGTCGCACAAATGATGGGCTTAATCGCCTTAGTAGCAATGTGTTTTGGCTTAAATAGCCTCAAGGCAGCGGAGCAAAAAGGCAAAATAAATGTCATCTCGCGTGAAGATGGCTCGGGCACACGCGGAGCGTTTGTGGAGATTTTTGGGCTTTTGGAATCCAAAAATGGCAAAAAAATCGATACCACAACTTTAAAAGCCGAGATTACCAACTCCACAGCGGTAATGCTTCAAAGCATCGCAAAGGACAAAAACGCCATAGGCTATGTCTCTTTGGGCTCGCTAAAATCAATGGTAAAAGGCGTGCAAATCGATGGTGTTGAACCAAGTGTAGCAAACATCAAGATTAAAAAATACACCATTTCGCGCCCTTTTAATGTCGTAACAAAGGGTTTAAGCGGGGATAAACTTGCATTAGTGCGGGACTTTTTAGACTTTAGCAAGGCAAATGCTGAGGTGATTAGCAAGGCAGGATACATTCCACTAGATGTCAAAAAAGTAACGAGCAAAAAGCTAAATGGTAAAATCGTGGTGGCTGGTTCAAGCTCGATTACTCCGCTAATGGAAAAGCTAAAAGAATCTTACAAGGCGCAAAATCCAAGCGTGGAGATTGAGATTTTGCAATCAGATTCTACCACAGGGATAAACTCTATCCTGCAAGGAATCGCAGACATAGGAATGGTAAGCCGTGAGCTAAAAGAGAGCGAGCTAAGCACAGGGCTAAAAGCCGAAGTGCTAGCAATCGATGGACTAGCTGTGATAGTCAATCCACAAAGTAAAATCACTAGCCTAAGCAAGACGCAAGTCAAAGAGATTTTTAGCGGGAAAACCACCAAATGGGAAGATTTGGGGAAGTAAATTTTAGAATCTAGAGGTTTTCGCATTCGCTCAAAATGACAATAGATTGCCACGAAGTCGCTCATAAAAAGTGCGATTTCTCGCAATGATTTGGAGATTTTAGGCTTAAAAGCCCTCAATATGACAAAACAATAAAAACATAAAACTAGGAAAAACAATGCCAAAAAAGAAAAAAACGCTAAAACAGCAGGGCAAAATCTTGCAGAGATTTGTAGCCCACAAATATCACCAAAACGCGCCAAGACTGAAAATCTTTGCGCGTGAGTGTTATAGCGTAGAATCCATAATGCGCGCAATGTTTGGCTTTAGCGCGATTGTCTGCATTCTCGCGGTTATCATTATCTGCGCGTTTTTGTTTGGCAATGCGATTCCTACGATTT
>CAKVEH010000080.1 GCA_934728205.1 uncultured Helicobacteraceae bacterium | reverse complement strand
CGACTTTTTCGCGCTCGCTAAATGTGCCTGATTGACTTAAAAGCCCATCTACTAATGTCGTCTTGCCGTGGTCGACGTGAGCGATAACGGCGATATTGCGAATATTTTGTGTATCTTGCATTGATAATACCTTTGTGATAATCTTGCCAAAAAGGCGTAATTATAAAATATTTGTGCTTAAAAGGTTATAAAATTGTTTGCAAAATATGCCGTAATTCTTGCGTAAGGGAATCTAAAGGCAGAGATTTGGCTGTTGGAAATTGTGTGCGATTAAAAGTGGTTTGTCTTTTAGCAAGTTGGGCGGTGTGTGTGGCGATTTGCTCGCACAGCGCATTTGTGTCTTGCTCTTTTGGTGTGAGATTAAGGTAGTGGAGCGTTTCTTTTATCCCAATAGCTTTAAATATTTGAGAATCTAGAGGATAGCGTTGTGATAAAAACTTTACCTCATCAATAAGTCCTTTATCAATCATTTGTCGCGTGCGCTTAAAAATCCTCTCTCTTAAAGTTTCTCTTGGCATTTGGAGGGAAAAAATACAAAGATTTTCTAATGCGGGCATTGTGATTTTTTTATGCGTGGTGAAATACGCACTTGGCTTGCTTTGCGTGGCGAAGTAAATCTCTAAAGCCCGCTGGATTCTATAAGTGTCATTTGGCGAAATGCCTGCACAATACGCGCTGTCAATGCGTTGTAAAAACTCAAATGGCTTATCTATGGATTGAGCGTGCGTAACGATTTGGCTATTTAGCTGTGGCATCGGGCTTAGTCCATCGACCATACTTTTAAGATAAAAGCTACTCCCACCCACAATCAAAAGCGCGCGTTTGCCTTTTTGTTTTGAGGTTTGAATGGCTTTGTCTAAGAGATTCCAAAAAGTCATTACACTGCATTTTTGATTTGGTTCTAAAACATCAACAGCATAATGCGTTACTTCATTGAGTTCATCTATGCTGGGCTTAGCAGAGGCGATGTCAATGTATTTGTAAATACTTAGGGAATCAAGTGAAAAAATTTCAATGTCAAATTCCCTTGCAAGTGCTAAGCCAAGCGCGCTTTTGCCACTTGCACTTGCACCAATGAGCGCGATTATCCGCATTAAGATTCTAAAAGCGCGTAGTAGTTTTGTAAAAATACACGATTGCCAATGCCATCAAACGCACGCAATTTTGCTTCTTGTAGCGCGAGCTCTAATGCGTTAATCGCCCAAGCACTCTCATACACAGGGATAAGCCCCATATTATTAAAGCGCACAATGCTTGTTTTAATATGGTCTTGCCCGCCCGCAGCATTTATATGAAATGTATTTTTTAGAATCTTGCGCAGTGGCGCGGCGTTTGTCTCATCATAGATTACGCTCATTGCTATGGCAGGGGACTTTGGATAAATGTGCAAGCCAAGTGCCTTTAGTGCTTCGTTCATCGCTAATGCGCGCGCTTTTGTTTGTTTATATACACGCTGTATCCCGCCATTTTCTTGCACGATGCGAAAATATTCCTCCAAGCCTTGAATGATTGTGGTGGGGGCAGTCCAAGCGGTGGTATTGGCACTTTGATTTTTAAGCTCGGTTTTGAGGTTAAAATAAAAGCCAATATTGCGTTCATTTGCCATATCGATGGCATTTTGTGAGAGCCCGATAATGCTAAGACCAGGTGGGAGCATAAATGCCTTTTGTGAGCCACCGATAAGCGCGTCAATGTGGCTTGTGTCAATGGGTTCGACACCCATCGCTGTGATACCATCAGCCACAACCATTGCATTTGGTTTGATTTTTTTAAGCTCTTTAGCGATTTGCTCAACGGGGTGGCGCAAGCCTCCAGCAGATTCACACACTTGCACACAAAGGCAATCAAGTGTGCTATCTGCTTTAAACGCTTCTATGACTTCCTCCACGCTCACAGGCGTGTCCCAATCGTGGATAATCTCGGTGTAATCAATGTTGTATGCTTGAGCGATTTTGCCAAACCGCTCACCAAATTTTCCACTATTGATTACTAAGAGTTTTTGTTTGCAAAAGGTTCTTACACACGATTCCATTGCTCCACTTCCACTAGAGGCGAGCATTAGCACTTCTGGCATATTTAATAAATCTTTTAGATTCTCACGCACACGCGAGAAAATCGCCTCAAACTCTGGCGTGCGGTGGTGTAAAGTAGGCTCACTCATCGCCTTGCGGATAGATTCTAAAACAGGGGTCGGTCCGGGTGTGAAAAGTAACATTGTAGCTCCTTTAGGTTTATGATGTAAGAATCTAGTTTTTAAAGAGGGATTCTAACGCCTCTACACCCTTTTTCTCTATACTTTCATCTTTTGATTCCTGTGTATCACTTGATGGCGTCTCTCCAGCCAAAGCAATCTCTTTAAGCTCAATTTCACAATCACATAGCATTGAAGCAAGGCGAATGTTAATGCCTTTTTTGCCAATGGCTTTGCTTTTTTGGTCGGATTTAATTTGCACAATGGCTTTTGGCTTGGCTTTATTATCTGTGGAATCGTTAAGATTCTCATCTTGGGTGGAATCTAAAGGCTCTTTTAGCACCTTTATGCTTGTTACTTGCGCAGGTGCGAGTGCGCGGGCGATGAATTGCTCTAAGGTTTGGCTGTATTCTACACAATCAATATTTTCACCATTAAGCTCAGCACTCACAGCATTGATACGCACGCCCTTTACTCCTACACAACACCCCACAGGGTCAATCCTTGTGTTATTTGTCCAAATAGCAATTTTTGCTCTTTCTCCGGGGATTCTCGCACTTTTGTAGATGTGGATTTCATCATCTTTGAGCTCTGGGACTTCAAGGCGCAATAATTCCTCTAAAAACTTTGGCGCGGTGCGAGAGAGCTCTAAACGGATACCATTTTTTCCTACACCTACGAATTTTAATAATGCTTTTATGGTTTGCCCGACTTTAAATTTCTCGCCTTTGATTCTGTTTTTTTGAGGCAAAATAGCGCGGATTGCATTGATTTCTACAAAGGTATTTTCTTCATTATCTATCCCCACGACTACTCCAGCGACAATTTGGTGGAGTTTTTCTTTGAGACTATTTAAAAGTTGCTCCTCCATTTCTCGTTGTAAATTATTCTCAATGCTCAAAAAAAGTTTGTTGATTGCCCCTCGTTTCATAGAATCTAAACTTAACTCATATTCAAGCGTATCGCCTACACTTATGTTATCCCCACTCACTTTAGAAATGGCGATAAAATTGGGATTCTCATTTGCCACGCGTTCATCATCATCTGCGCACACTTGCACTTTATAAAAAAGCCTAAGTGTGCGCATTTTTTCATCTTCTTCGATAAAGTATTCGTAATCTTGACTGATTTCTTCTTTAGCGATTTGTAAAATGCCTTCTTTGACAATATTGCAAACGGATTTAGATTCTATGCCTTTTTCGTAAGCAATACTATCAATAATGTCTAAAATTTTTTCCATAATGCTGCTTGTATCCTTTGATGTTATTTTAGCAAGATTTGCAGAGGTATAATTTTAATCAAAATTCGCTTAATAAATGCAAAAATTTTGGTAAGTTTTAGTTATACTTGCGTTTTTCTTAAAAGAGATTTTATAGCAAAAGTCTTAGATTCTACACTCTTAAGGGGTAACTTATGGAACTTCAAATCGCTAAAACAGACATTAAAGACAAAAAGTCTCCAGCCAAAATCACTCTTGATGAGATGAAAAAGCAATATGGAGAGGGCAAGCATATTTTTTACTTCGATGGGAGCAATGCCCATAAAGATATGCAAAAGGCTAAAACCACGCTAGAGAAAGCAAATTTGCGCGTGAAACTTAATGAAGTGCGCTATGGGCTTGATGCAAACAATTATATTTATGAGATTCACATTATTTAGTCTTATGTAAATTTTGCATTAACAAATACTTAAAATACAATGGGTGAAAAAAAACTTTATATCCAAACGCTTGGCTGTGCGATGAATGAGCGAGATTCTGCACATATTGTCGCCGAACTTGCACAAAAAGAGCATTACACACTTACTACCAATCCACAAGATGCAGATTTAATCATCATTAACACTTGCTCTGTGCGCGAGAAACCAGAACGAAAACTTTTTAGCGAAATTGGTGCATTAGCACGGAGTAAAAAAAGTGGCGCAAAGATTGGAATCTGCGGTTGCACCGCAAGCCATTTGGGCGAGAGCATTATCAAAAAGTCAAAAGCTGTGGATTTTGTGCTTGGCGCGAGAAATACCTCTAAGATTACCCAAGTGCTTCACACACCAAAAGCCGTTGAGGTGGATATTAACTACGATGATAGCACTTATGTGTTTGCTTCGCCTCAAACAATGGGAATCAAAGCGCATTTAAATATTTCTATCGGCTGCGATAAAAAATGTAGCTATTGTATCGTGCCTTTTACGCGTGGCAAGGAAATTTCTATACCAGAGGAGATTTTGCTAAACGAGGCACGCAAACTTGCACAAAATGGCGTAAAAGAACTCTTACTCTTAGGGCAAAATGTCAATAATTATGGCGTGAGATTCTCTATCCCACACAAACCAATGAATTTCACGCAACTTTTACGCTCTTTAAGTCAAATAGATGGAATTTCCCGCATTCGCTTTACTTCCCCGCACCCACTTCATATGAATGATGAATTTTTACACGAGTTTGCAAGCAACAAAAAAATTTGCAAATCCATTCACATTCCCCTGCAAAGTGGCTCGACAAAGATTCTCAAAGCAATGAAACGCGGGTATAGCAAGGAATGGTATATAGAGCGCATAGCGAAATTGCGTGAGTTTCTGCGTTTGGCTGGGTATAGCGATGTTGGTATTGGGACGGATATTATCGTGGGATTCCCAACAGAGAGTGAAGAGGACTTTGAAGATACACTAGAAGTAGTGCGAGAGGTGGGATTTGATACGATTTATAGCTTTGTGTATTCGCCCCGCCCGCACACAAGTGCGTATAATATCGATAGTGCGTTGCTTGTGGATTCTGCGGTGGCAAAGGAGCGATTGACAAGATTACAGAATCTACACAAAATACTCCTTGCTAAGCGCGCAAAAAGCGAAATCGGCAAAGTCTATGAAGTGCTAGTGGAGAATTATAATCAAGCACAATGTTGGAGTGAGGGGCGAAGCGACACAAATCGGCTTATTAGGGTTGATGATTATAGAGGCAAGGTTGGGGAATTTGTCAATGTGTGTGTTACAAAGGCTAAGGGCGGGGCATTAAGCGCGCAAATCGCGCGATAATCGGCATTAAAGTTTGCCAAGTTCTTTAGCGCGATTGATAGATTCTATGCCCGCTTGCATTATCGCACCGCGCACCGCGCATTTCTCAAGCACCGCTAATCCTCGCGCTGTCGTGCCTGATGGCGAAGTTATGGAAGTTTTAATGTCTTTTGGTGATGTGTTTGCAAGCAATGTGGCAAAGCCTTTGAAAGTTTGAGCGACTAATTCTGCGCTTTGGCTGTGTGTAAGCCCATTATACACACCACAATCAATGAGAGATTCTGCGATGAGGGCTAGAAACGCGGGCGAGCTCCCGCTTGTAGCGATTGAAGAATCGATTAAGTCCTCGTTATCTACCAGCACGCAATTCCCAAAACTCTCAACCAGCCTTATAATGCGCTCTTTGTCGGTATTTGGGTTTTTGATATACACACAACTTGCTGACTGTCTATGAAGTGCACCAACATTTGGCATTATGCGCACGACATTGCGCGCATTGATATGGGAGTGTAGGTTTTTTATGCCAATGCCCGCCATCACCGAATACACAATGCTCGCTTCGCCCTTATATGCAAACGCGCTAAACGCGTGGGGTTTCACGCATAAAAGCACTTCGCAATCTTGCACATCAATGTGGGAATCTGCCTTGAGTGCGTTAATGTGGAGATTTTCCGTCTTAGAGGAAGTGCGTAAAAACTCGCATAAAGCCTGTGCTTTTGTCTCATCACGCCCAATGATAGTAATCTCATATTCTTTTGCAAACCCAGATTCTATAATGCCAGAACCAATGGCTTTTGCCATATTGCCATAACCGATAAAAAGCAATTTTTTCATTTGCAATCCTTACAATAAATTTGCCATTTGAAATGCGCTATTTGCCGTGAAAGATAGCCGATAAAACAAAATAGGCAACAAAAATGTTATTTTGGAGATTATGGCTAAAAAGATTCATACGCTTGGGCATTTACTTTACAAACCATAGCAGATTGTTTATTGTTGCTGGGTGTTTGCCTCATCTTTTTCATAATACATTCTAATAGGC
>CAKVEH010000079.1 GCA_934728205.1 uncultured Helicobacteraceae bacterium | reverse complement strand
CTCTAGCCTTGCTAAAAGAGTAAATGGGTAGAGTTTAAAATCCTTACTTTGAGTAGAATGCGTGTAGATTAAATCTGCGCGTAAATTACCAAGTCGCACTTTTGGGGTAAATCCACTAGCTTGTTTGGAATGTGCCTTAGGATTCTTACGCACACTCACACTCACAAGCGCACCAATTTGCCTTTGCAAGCCCCTTTGCCCTGAAATAAAATTCCCAAGTGAATACAGCACTAAAGTATTATCAATAATATCGATTGGCTGGATAGCGTGAGGGTGATTACCGATGACTAAATCTACGCCATTTTGTGCCAAAAACTTTGCAAACTCTTTTTGTTCGACATTTGGGGTGAATTGATACTCCACGCCCCAATGAATAGAAACAATCAAAAAATCCACAAGCTCACGCACTTTAGCAATGTCTTGTTTTATCATTTCCTTAGTATAGACATTGACTAGATATTCTTTGCCTTTAGGCAATGGGATACCATTTGTGCCATAAGTATAAGCAAGCATTGTGTAGGTTATCCCATTAGATTCCATAATTCGTGGCTTCTCTCGTGCCTCTAAACTCTCATAACTTCCAGCAGTAAGAAGTTTGGAATCTTTGGCTTCTTTTTCACGCCAATATTTTAGCATTGCCAAAACTCCTCTTTCGCCCTTATCAAGTGTATGATTATTTGCAAGCGAGACTAAATTAAAGCCAAAATTAAGCATTTCATCGCCAAATTCTTGCGGGGAATTAAATGCTGGATAAGTGCTAAGCCCAAGCGCAACCCCGCCCAAAATAGTCTCTTGGTTATAAAACCTCAAATGATTTTTCTCCAAAAGTGGCTTGACATACTCAAGCATTGTGTAAAAATCAAACGCTAAGGCTGGCGAAGTATGAGAATCTTCTTGTTGTGTTTGTTTGTTTTGAGCGTTCCTTGCTGCATCATCATAAACACTCTTATGCAATAAAGCATCGCCAACCATTACAATCTCAAGCTGTGAAATTTGCTCCTTAGAACTCTTCGCAAACAAAACACTCCAAGATATACCCACACAAAGCAATATTGTAAAAATTACACGCAAAACACACTCCTTGCAATTCCAAAAATTACCATAATTATACCAAAACCTTTACGATTCTACTCATTTTATAAAATAGTTAAATTTTATTTGACTTTGTGTTTAGAAAAATATGCAAAACTAGAAAAATACTATCACAACTAGGGAGGTGCCAAATGGCAACAGTAACTCTGACAAACAATGAAACAGGACAAAGCTTTGAGTTTGACATTATCGAATGCAAACGCGGACCTAAGGCGGTGGATTTTTCTAAGCTCTTTGAGCGAACAAATATCTTTAGTTATGACCCCGGATATGGTAGCACTGCAGGCTGTAAAAGCACGATTAGCTACATTGATGGGCAAAATGGAGTGTTATTATACAAAGGAATGCCCATTGAAGAAGTCGTAGAAAAATACAGCTTTACTGATGTATGCAAACTTCTTATCACTGATTCTTTACCAAAAAACAAAGAAGAATCACAAGAATTTGACTTAGAATTGCGTCATAGAAGTTTTTTACACGAGGGGCTTATCAATATTTTTAATGCGTTCCCAGATAGCGCACACCCAATGGCAAATCTAAGCTCAGCTGTCGCAGCTCTATCAACCTTTCACTTTGAATACAAAGATATGGAAGAAGAAAATGATTATCAGACAATGGCACGGCGCATTATTGCTAAGATTCCCACACTTGTAGCATTTTCTTATCGTAATTCCGTTGGTGCGCCATTTGTCTATCCTGATATAAGTAGGTCGTATGTGGAAAACTTCTTGTATATGCTTCGAGCATATCCACACAATAGACAAAAACATACACTAAAAGGTGAGCAAGAAATCACTCCACTAGAAGTCGAAGCAATGGATAAAATTTTTACCCTCCACGCTGACCACGGACAAAACGCCTCTACGACAACCGTGCGTAATGTCGCCTCGACAGGTGCGCATCCTTATGCCGCGATTTCAGCAGGGATTAACGCACTTTGGGGTGCGGCACACGGCGGAGCGAATGAAAAAGTGCTTATCCAACTTAATGAAATCGGTGATGTAAAAAATGTCGCAAAATTTGTCGAAAAAGCAAAAGATAAAAATGACCCATTTAGGCTTATGGGCTTTGGACATCGTGTGTATAAAAGCTATGACCCGCGCGCAAAAACTATCAAGGCACTCAAAAATCAATTTGACAAAAAGGGGATTAAAATGGATTCTCGCTTAAGTGATATTGCTGAAAAACTCGAAGAAGTCGCACTAAGTGATGATTACTTTAAGCAAAGGGGCTTGTATCCAAATGTGGATTTTTACAGCGGGATTATTTTAAGCGCGCTTAAAATCCCTGTATCACTCTTCACGCCTATTTTTGTCATTGGGAGAATGCCGGGTTGGTGTGCGCAAGTTATCGAGCATATCAAATCAGGCGCGAGAATCACTCGCCCAAGACAGCTCTATCTTGGGAAATAGATTCTATGTAAGTCCGCTACAAGCGGGCTTACACGCTTTTAGATAAAATCTTCAAATATATCAATGTATTTCGTTTCAATGTATAAAAATTATTAAAAAGTCTTTGTTTTTTTGATATTTTTTTGATATATTATAGGCTTTAATTTTTATTCATAATTAGGTTGCTAAAATGAATTTCTTGCGATGTTTAGGCTTCATTACTATCCTGCTAAGCTCTTGTGTATGCGCAAAGAGTGTTGGGTATATCAAAAATTCTGTGGATTATGTAAGTGAGGGGATTGATAGCCACGATGTCGAGCTTGCCATACAAAAGGCAGCACAACATTTCGAGCAAGAGTTTTTAAACACAAGTAAAAACTTTCAATCCAACAAAGAGCGGAAAGTCTTTGCTATCTCGCATATTGAAAATAAAACCAAAGAAGATATTGACACAGAAATCATCGCCCGCCAACTGATGCGCGAGATTCGCAAAAGTAAAAATGGCAAAAAAATCGACATTACCAATGCAATTTCTTGGGAATCTGGCAAAAAAGACGTAACGATTGACAAAGTGCGAAATTTACGCGGAGACGGAGAATTTAGCCAAGAAAGTATAGTAAAAAAGGGTGGGCTTATCGCGCCAAATTATTCACTAAGTGGAAAAATTCATCAAAAAATTTCCAAACTCCCAAATAACAAAAAACGCATTGATTACACATTTTCGTGGAGTGTTGTGGATTTAAAGGACGGCACTTTAGAGTGGGATTTTGATTATATTATCTCAAAAATAAGCAACCAAGATTCTAAACAAATTATCGTGCTACAAGAAAACAAAAACCTTGAGCTTAAAGAATCTCAAGACAAGGAAGAGTTTTCTACTCTACCATTTGATGATGACGATGATGATATTGAGGCGCACTTAGTGATGGGGATGGATTTAAGCATTTTTGAATCTCATAAAGTAAAACAGGGTATCGAAAATGCCAATATCCTAAGCACGCTTAAAGTTGGCACAATGATTGACTTTGAGCATATATCGCTTAACATAAATGCCCTCCTTAATGTCGGGGGAATGCAATTCTCTAGTAAATCTAAAAACGCCAAAGTCTTTATCCCAGAGATTAAGGAAAAAAAAGACAATGACACTATCACACTAATAGGCACAAGAATCGGTGGGGAACTCAATATCAACTTTTTAAGATTCTTATATATCGGTGGTGGCGCGCTTTTTGACATTGATACAAGCTATACAACAAGCCCTAATAAACCTTACAAAGAAGTGGAAGTGCAATCTCAATATCCCTTTCTCAAAGCTGGCATAATGATAAATCCACGCGATTTAAATTTCATACTTAATGTCGGCGCAATCAGCCTATGGAACAAAGATGACTACGCAGGCACTTTTTGCAATTTTGCAATAATGATAAAAATTTAATACTTCAAAAGAGACATTGTAGCAATGAAATCCCCCATACACAAAATAGGTTTTATCGATAGATTCTTTATTAAGTGGGAAACGCGCTCTTTAGGCGCAAATATCAATAGGCTTATTGCCATCTTGCCCTGTGTGATTTATATGGATAAGGCTCGGATTGATGAGCTTTTAGAGCGTGCAAACAATGCCTTACAAAAACATCTCAACAACACATACATCGTGCCAAAGCTACTTAGTAGAATCTCACTGCGTATAAGCCAATACCAAGAAGATGAGAATCTCTACTTGCAAGATAGGGGGCGACTTTTTGATATTTTATTACAAAATATCCAGCTTTATGGCGTGATTATAGATATTTTTCACTCTCCTAATGAACAACATTTGCTTGATTCCTTAGAAGTGATTTTAAAAGAACGATTTGATGAACAATACACGCTTAATGCTGATGGCGAACGGCTTTTATCTTTCCAAGAAAAATATAGTATTTAAGGCACGCTAATGGAATTACTACGCGCACGAGGTATTAGTCATCGTTTTGAAAATGTGCTTTATGAGGATTTGCACTTTAGTTTGGAATCCGGAGAGAGTATGGCGATTATGGGTGTAAGTGGGAGTGGGAAAAGCACCATATTAAACAATCTCTCCACAATGCTACAACCCAAAAAAGGTGAAGTCGATATTGCAAAACACACCAATATTTACTCATTAAAGCCAAGTGATTTGCTTGCCATTAGACGCTATGAAGTTGGCATTATTTTTCAAAGCCACTACCTCTTTCGTGGATTTAGCGCACTAGAGAATCTTCAAGTCGCAAGTATTCTTAGTGAAGAAAAAATCGATATGAGTCTTTTAGAGCGATTTGAAATCGCCCACACACTAAAACAACAAATCGGACAGCTAAGTGGCGGACAGCAACAGCGACTTTCAATCGCGCGTGTGCTCACCAAAAAGCCATTAGTAATCTTTGCCGATGAGCCAACGGGGAATCTTGATTCCCACACAGCAAAAAATGTGATGCAAGCATTATTTGAATACATAGAAAAAACGGGAGCGGCACTAGTGCTTGCCACACACGATGGGAGCATAGCACAAATGTGCCAAAAACGATATTTACTTAGCAATGCCACTTTAAGTGCATTTTAAACATTATCTAAAAAGTTGCTTTAAGAGTTTATCTCCCTCTTTTTGAATGTCTTTTGCCGCTTTATCGATAGCTTGTTGAGCCTTTTTGCCCTGCTCACTTTCTAAAAACTTATCAACTTCTTTGTTGATAGCCTTTTTTGCAGTATCAATAAGCAAATCTTTCGCATCAAGGCGCATTGTAGGATTTGAAATGGCACTAGTGAGATACACATCAACTGTGCTATCTTTGACTTGCAATGAAATCTTAGAATCAATGCTTTGATTATCTAAATTTAAATTTGTCTTTTGTGAGCTAATCTTGGTATCACGCGATTGAAGCGAAAAATTTGAATTGATAAGTGCTTGGTTAATGTCTGCATTAAGAGAAATATCATTATACACTTCACCTGCTAAATCAAATTTCAAATATTGCTTAAGGGTTTTTGTTAAATCATTCTCTAAAATTTTACCCTCTTTGCTTGTTGTGCTTATCTTACCCTTAGAAATGTTGGTGTCATAGTGGAAGTTCCCAAAAAGCATAGAGTTAAAAGATTGTTTTAAACCTAACATTTTGAGGAAATTAAGCGCATTTACAGAATCAAGTTTCGCCTCTATTTTGGAATCATCAAGTTTCCCGCTGATAACTCCGCCCAAACTCTTTGTGTTAAAATCCACATACAAACTCTCAGCCTTTTTGAAGTTTCCATTTGCTTTGATGTCGCCATAGAGTTTCATTCCTGTGGCAAATTTTAGCTTGGTTAAATCAGGGAGATTTATATTATAAGGACTCTCAATGGCGAAATTTTCTAAATTTAGGGCGATTTTTTTTGCCTCAAAAAGAGCGATAGGCGAGCTAAACTTCGCATTTGCTACGCCCACAAGTTTTTTAATATCTGCATCTGCATCAAAAGCAAAAGGCGTCTCTGGCATATCCATATCAAATTCTTTTTTTATCGCTTCTTGCTTGGTTTTACCCTTGATATTAGCGACTACATTGGCATTAGGCTTTTTAGACAAATCGCTTGCAGCAACCTTAGCATCTAAATCCGCATCAACATATTGAGGTTGATATATCATCCAAAGTGCCCTATCAAGGCTTAGCTTTTTTACCTCCAAAGTCGCGCTATCGGGGGCGAGATTCACAAGATTGAGCACATAACGCAAAGATTGGTCAATGTTTTTGGCGTTAGAAAACCCAATCCCAGCACTTCCCTCGATGACAAGATTCTCTTGCACCTTGCCATTTACTTCACCAGAAGTGATAAATGCTCCACGCACCTTGCTCCCAACCAATGGACTAAAGGGCGAGAGC
>CAKVEH010000078.1 GCA_934728205.1 uncultured Helicobacteraceae bacterium | reverse complement strand
TGTTGCTTTTTGAACGCAATTTTGAGAGGCTCAACCGCACTCGACGAGAAGATATAAGCGATGACGCCAATGGCAAGGGAGTGATTTGCAAGCGAGAAATCATACAAAATTGCCATTCTTATTCTCGCACAAAAATTGCCAATACGCAAATTATCAAGTTCATTGGTGTTTATAGAATCTTTAAGTGTAAAATCTACCAAAAGTTTTTCTCGCATTTGTGCTTCAAATGTCGCAATGGGTATCTCAATATACTTCATACCAATGGAAGTAGCAAAATTCTTTGCATCATACAAATTGCGTGGATTAGAAGTAGAAGATGGCATTAAAATAGCAGTGGCATTGTCTTTAAAAACTTCTACACAAAGTTTCGCTACCACAGCGGAATCTATCCCGCCACTAAGCCCCAAAACGACACTATTAAAGCCAGCATTATGCACTTGAGTGTGTAAAAAATCGCACATCGCTGCAATATATTTTTCCCAATCACGCATTTTACGCCCTTATATACATTTACTCTACATAAAATCCCTAATACATAGAGAATCTGCAAGCCCAATGTTTAATTTTGACATTATAGATTCTTAAGATAATGTGTAATATTAGCTATTTTGAATTAAAAATCATAAAAAAAGTGAAAAAATAAAAAACTTTTAAGCAAATTTTTACTATTATCAAGGCTTTAAAGAGAATCCAAACAATAAGGAGTAGAAATGTCAGAAGAAGTTGTTGAGAGACGAGATTTTCTCGGTATGGCTCTAGGTGGCGTGGCTACTGTGGGAGCAGTGGCTTCGCTCTATGCGATGAAAAGGTCTTGGGACCCGTTACCAAGTGTTGTTTCTGCGGGTTTTACTACGGTGGATTTAAGCACATTGCAAGCTGGACATTTAAGTGCGGTTGAATGGCGTGGCAAGCCTGTGTATATCCTCAAAAAACAAGATGGCTCACCAAAAGTAGAAGGGAGGGATTTTGAGATAAATGGTGCAATTTATACCGTTGGTATTCAAATTTGCACGCATTTAGGGTGTATCCCAGGATTTAATGAAAAGACACAATCATTCTTGTGTGCGTGCCACGGAGGGAGATTTGACTCTTCAGGTGTGAATATCGCTGGCACACCCCCTCCAAAGCCGATGGAGATTCCACCATTTAAGCTTGATGGGCTAAAAATGGTTTTAGGTGAGGAGGGTGAAGAGTATAGAGCCCTCAAACAAGCATAGATTCTAAAAGGAGCGAATAATGGAAGTAAGAAAAGCAGATGGAATTATTGATTGGTTAGACCAACGAACGAATCTCAAAAAAGTCATCGAAGTGCTGATGACAAAATATTGGATTCCCAAAAAGATTAACTTTTTGTGGGCTATGGGCGTGGTGCTTTTGACGCTTTTTACACTATTGGTGGTGAGCGGGCTATTTTTGCTGATGTATTACAAGCCTGATGTGAAACTTGCCTTTGATAGCGTAAATGACACAATTATGCGTGAAGTAGCATTTGGTTGGTTATGGCGTCATATACACGCTGTGGCAGCAAGTATGGTATTTTTGATTATTTATATCCATATGTTTGTGGCTGTGTATTATGGTTCATACAAGCGCGGAAGAGAAATGGTGTGGATTGGTGGAATGCTCCTCTTTGTCCTTTTTAGCGCAGAGGCTTTCAGTGGATATATGCTTCCTTGGGGGCAGATGAGCTATTGGGCTGCAGCAGTTATTACCAATTTGCCTGACGCTGTGCCTGTGGTTGGTCCTGCGGTTGTAGAATGGGTTCGAGGAAACTTTGTTGTCGCAGATTCCACACTGACAAGATTTTTTATGCTTCATGTGTGCTTGTTGCCTATCGCTGTGCTAATGGTGATTGCGTTACACTTCTACACATTACGCACTCCTCATGTCAATAACGAAGAAGGCGAGGAAATTGACTTTGAAGCAGAGGCGAAAAAATACGAATCAGGCAACAAAAAAGAATCAAAAGTTGTGAGTTTTTGGCCTGATTTTCTTTCAAAAGATATTTTTGTGGTTAGCGTATTTATGATGCTATTTTTCTATCTTGTATGTTATCACTTTGATTTTGCGATGGACCCCATTAACTTCGACCCAGCTGACAACCTAAAAACCCCTCCACATATTTACCCTGAGTGGTATTTCTTATGGAGCTATGAGGTATTGCGTGGGTTCTTCTTTAGTGGAGATTTGGGGCTTGTGGCATTTGGCATTGCGCAAGTGGCATTTTTATTCCTCCCTTGGCTTGATAGGAATCCAGCTATCGCTCCAGCACATAAACGACCACTCTTTATGGTTTGGTTTTGGGTATTTATAGCAGATTTGATTGTGCTTACTATTTATGGCAAACTCCCACCAGCGGGTATAAATGTATATGTTGGATTTGTGGGGGCGATTGGATTTTTAATTTGGTTCTTTATTGCGTTACCTTTGGTTACCATTATGGAGCGCAAAAATAATGGAGGTGCGCAATGAGAGAATTTAAAATTTTAGCTGTTTTAATTGTAGTGGTTGGTGTTTTGTATTGGGGTGTCGAGCCTTTGGCGCACTCTGTATTTCACCCAAAGGCTGCACCCGCAGACTTTGAATTTAGAGATTTAGCAAGAATCGACCTATCAAAAGGTAATAAAGAAAGAGGGGAAGAGTTGTTTCAAGGGAATTGCCAAAACTGCCATAATCTTAAAGCAAAGGGCTTTAAATCTGAGCAAAGCGAGATGGCAGGCGTTGTAATGCCTGATTTATCCACAGCTGGAGCAATTTATAATGAAAATTTCTTAGCTGCATTTATCATTAACCCTGCTCAAGCGGTTAAGTTGGAGCATAAAGATTATATGATGCCACCATACTTCGCACAAGGTGAAGATGAGAATCTAGAGCAAGAAGTTGCTGACATCGTGGCGTTTCTAAAATCTATCGGTGAAGCTTCACTCAAACAAGCAGTAAATTTCAATGATGAGTTCATCGCAAAACAAGAAGCGATTGAAAAGTCAAACCTCCCAGAATCACAAAAGAATGAGGCGATTGAGAATGCTAGAGCACATATAACTGATAAAGTCATTTTCCTTGATGCGTGCTCACGATGCCATAGTATCAAATACGATGAGCCAAAAACCGCAGAGCAAATCGCTGCCAACAATCAAAAGAAAGTGGATATAGAGGCTTATCTTGGCGCGAAAGCCCCTGATTTGTCAATGATGATTCGCTCTAAGGGCGAGCATTATTTGGAGTGGTTTATCAACGACCCACAAAAGAAATCTTACAAAGAGATTAAAGATGCTATATTGCTTGAAGATGCGAATGCTAACTTCTCTACAAACACAAAGAAATTTGAGTGGCAAGAAGATGAGGACTTTAGCAATCTTGCAAAAGAAATGGGTGTCCTACCTGTAGGACTTTCAATGCCTCGCGTGGGATTAAATGAAGAATCGCAAAAGCGTGTGGTGCGTTATTTAGAATCTATCGGAGATTCTAAAAAAGCCGAGCGCGAAAGTCTTGGAATCTCTATTATCATATTCTTTGGTGTGCTAAGTATCTTTGCATACTTATGGAAACGCAAGAAGTGGAAAGACTTGCACTAACAAAAATCCCTACACGCTAACCATAAGCGTGTGGGATTCTTTATAAAATAGTTTTACTCGTGGCGGAGAGCGTCAATAGGATTAAGTTTGGAAGCTCTTTTAGCGGGTAAATATCCAAATACCACGCCAATACACGCACTAAAGATAAATGCCACAATCGCCGTTGGCACATCGAAAATAAATGGAATCTCCATATAAAAACTTAAACCTAACGAAACAAAAAACGCCAATACAATTCCAATAATACCACCAAGCGAACTAAGCGTAACAGATTCTATTAAAAACTGCCCCAAAACCTCGTTTTGCAATGCGCCAATCGCCATTCTTGTGCCAATCTCACGCGTGCGTTCTGTAACTGAAACAAGCATTATGTTCATAATCCCAATACCACCCACAATAAGACTTACTCCAGCGACCATTCCAAGCAATGCTGTGAGCATTTTTGTAGTTTGAGTGAGCGTGTCTGCGATTTGTTTAGTATCCATAATTTCAAAGCTATCACGCTCGCCGGGCTTTACATTGCGCACTTTTCGCATTACTTGCGTGAGTGCTGCCACTGCTTGAGTAGAATCCACATCATCTTGCAGTCGCAACATTAAACGATTGATTGAAAAAAGTGTAGTATTACGACTAATAGAGCGAGAATACGCCCGCATAGGCATTAAAATCACATCATCTTGGTCGTTTCCCATACCGCCCTGCCCCTTAGATTCTAAAATCCCCACACATTCACATACGATATTGCTTAGACGAATTTTTTTTCCTAGTGGATTTTCGTCTTTAAAGAGATTTTTTTTTACAGAAGTCCCAATCATACACACATTGCTTCCTACACGATATTCACCCTCTTCAAAGCCCCTCCCCTCCTCACTATCCCATTGCGTAACTACAAAAAACTTTGCATTCACGCCCTGCACTTTTGTCGTGGTGTTTTCGGATTTATACTGCACGAGGATTGAGTTAGATTCTGAAATAGGGGCAAGGGCTACAATGTATTCACTCATCGATAATTCTGCACTATTTGCTTCTTGCAGGCTAAAACTGCGCCTTAGATTCCAGCTAATATTGCCACCTCTAGCAGGAAAAACAAGTAATATATTGCTCCCAAGAGAAGAGATTCTATCTGTAATCATTTTTGTTGTCCCATTTCCAAGACTTATCATCACCACCACAGAGCCAACGCCAATAATGACGCCAAGCATTGTCAAAAACGCGCGCAAGAAATTCCTACGAATTTGACGCAGAGCAAGAAAAAATGCGTTGATAATCATATACACACCTCAATTACATTATGTTTGTTTAGAATCACTCAGTAGATTCCCGTCTAAAAAATGGAGCTCCCTTGAAGCATATTTTGCCATTTCAGGCTCGTGGGTTACCATTAAAATAGTAATGCCAAGCGAAGAGTTTAATTCACACAGAATCTCCATAATCTCCACGCTTCGCTTGGTATCAAGATTTCCCGTTGGCTCATCAGCAAGCAAAAATAGTGGCTCTGAGGCGATAGCTCGCGCAATCGCAACGCGTTGTTGTTGCCCACCGCTAAGTTTAGCACTTGTGTGCGTCGCCCATTGTGCTAGTCCTACTTTTTCTAATGCAGCATACGCGATTGCCTCACGCTCTTGCTTTTTAATACCACGATACATCAGTGGTAACTCTACATTTTCTAACGCCGTAGTGCGAGCAAGCAAATTAAATCCTTGAAAAATAAACCCAATAAAATTCCTGCGCAATAAAGCGCGTTGATTGTGTGTAAGGGCAAAAACGCTTGTTCCACAAAACAAATATTCCCCGCTTGTGCCGACATCAAGAGTGCCTAAAATATTTGCCAAAGAACTTTTTCCAGAGCCACTAGGTCCCATAAGTGCCACAAACTCGCCTCTATCAATATCTAAACTTACGCCCTTTAATGCCTCAAAGGCATTTTCCCCTTTACCATAAGTTTTATGGATATTATGTAGTGTGATAAAATCACTCATTGCGCTTGCCTTATTTATTGTTTTTTTAGTGAAGTGATAATTTGCGTGTGCTCATCAATGCCACTTAGAATCTCGCTAAATTGCCCATCGGAGATTCCCACTTCTACATTTACAGCCTGTGGCTTGCCATCTGCGACTACCCATAATGTGCCTTGTTTGTTTCCACCTTGCTTTTTTTCTATCCTGTCAGCTTTTGGACGCGGTGGTGGGGCAAACATTGAGCCAAGAGGGCTTCCTTGTGATCTTTTATTTTTATTTACACTGCGCTCAATAGCTCTATTAAGGTCAAAATACAATGCCGCACTTGGCACGAGCAAGGCATCTTTACTCTGTGCTATGATAATATCCGCCGTAGCACTCATATCAGGACGCAAAAGCAAGGATTTGTTTTCAACTTCAATGCGCGCAATGTAGGTAATAATGCTACTTGAAGTGCTGCTTGATGAGCTAGAACTCGAACTTCCATCGCCCGAGCCATAATTGACTTTATCAACCTTCGCAGAGAATCTTCTCTCAGGATACGCATCAACGGTGAAACTCACTTCTTGTCCCTCCTTAATCTTGCCTATATCAGCCTCTGAAATATTTGCCTTTAGCACCATTTCTTCTAAACTCTCTGCTACTTTGAAAAGCACTGGAGCTTGAAAGCTTGCTGCCACGCTTTGCCCAACCTCGATACTTTTAGTGAGCACCACGCCATCGATTGGTGAGATAATTTGAGAATTTTTTAAATCAATAGTTGAGCTTTTGATGTTTGTCTCAATCTCTATAATAGAAGCCTTTTTAATATCCACATCA
>CAKVEH010000077.1 GCA_934728205.1 uncultured Helicobacteraceae bacterium | reverse complement strand
TATGGTGCAAAAAATCGCCCAAACACTTAAAAACAACCAACAAGTCATTGTATTTCTCCCCACTCGCGCTCATTTTAAGACACTCTTTTGCCAAGAATGCGCACAAAGCGTGCAATGTGCATTTTGCAGTGTCAATATGAGCCTGCACTTAGACAAAAACGCGCTAATGTGCCATTATTGTGGTTATATGACAATAATCCCCAATCAATGCCCACAATGCCAAAGCACAAATCTACAAAGTCGCAGAATCGGTACGCAAGAATTTACTAAAGAGCTTAAACAAAATCTTGTAGATTCTGCCATATATGCAAAAATTGGGATATTTGATAGAGATAGCATTACCACACACACAAAGCTTAAGGCTATATTAAAGGATTTTAACGCACACAAACTTGATATTCTTGTTGGCACGCAAATGCTTTCAAAAGGGCACGACTATCATAATGTCGCATTGTCCGTAGTTGTGGGGATTGATTATGTGCTTAATATGCCTGATTTTCGTGCAAACGAAAGAGCAATGAGTTTATTAGAGCAAATCGCAGGACGAGCGGGGCGTAAGGAAAATGGCGAAGTATTTATCCAAACGCTTAATGAAGGGTTTTTTAAACGCTTTATAGATGATTATGAAACATTTTTAGAATATGAATTACACACGCGCCCAAAGTGTTATCCACCATTTATGCGACTAGCAAACATTAGCTTTTCGCATAAAGTGCAACAAACATCCCTGCAACGAATGCAACAAACACAAGAACTTTTAGAAAGCTATCTTGCTAACCACAAAGATTCTTTTGAGATTGTAGGCGCGAAAGCCTCTGATATTATCAAAATTGGGGGGAAATTTCGCCATAATATTTTATTACGCACGCATTCTATAAAGAGTCTCTTAAGCGCGTTAAGACATATTAGCAATGCCCTTAGATTCCCTTTTGAAATTGATATTGACCCATTAAGCACAATATGAGGCATAAACCAAATGCGTCCAGAATCTAAAAAACCTTTCACACAACACAATCAAAAACTCAAACCTCATAATACACAAACAATCCGCATACATTCAGGCACACTGAAAGGCTTGCGATTGCAACTCCCGCCCAAAACCTTTACTCGCCCTACAAAAAGCATTTTACGCGAATCATTTTTTAATACTATCGCACATCAAGTTGTAGGTTGTGTATTTATCGAGGGCTTTGGTGGAAGTGGCTCAATGGGTATAGAAGCGCTTAGTCGTGGTGCAAAAGAGATAGTATTTTATGAAATCAACCCACAAATCGCCCAAATTTTAGAACTTAATCTTAATAAAGCATTAGCACGATTAGATTCTATACATAATGAGAATCTCACACAAAAAACCCAAAGCGCACGCATTATCCAACAAAGTTTCTTTTATTCATTTGAAATGCTACAAAACACGCAAAGTCAAACCCTGCTGTATTTAGACCCGCCATTTTTCACGCGCAAAGGAATGCAAGAGTTAGAGCAACAATGCTTTGAATTTATCGTTGCATTGCGCAATCCTCATATCTTTTTAATTGCTTTTGAACACATTAGCATTATAAATTTGCCAAAAAATCTAGGAAAGTATGTTAAAATTCGCGCTAAAAAATTTGGAAAAAGCACGATTTCATACTACACTTTAATGTAAATCACGCTACTTTATCCAAATTATGTGCTTGTGGGAATGGGATTTGATAGTTTGCACACGACACATTGACACTCAAATTTGTTTAAGGAGACATTATGGCTGAAGAGCAAAAAGAACAAGCGGCAACTCAAGCTGTTAAAAAAGACAAAACCATTTTATTTGTGGTTATTGGTGTAGCGGTAGTCCTTATACTGCTCATTGCGCTTTTGATAGTGCTCGTCCTCTCACAAAACAAAGAATCTCATCCACCAGCGGAGCACGAAGCTGTCGTGGAGGAAGTCCAACCACAACCAGAGTCAAACAAACAAGCTGGGACAAAAGTCGCTATAAGCAGTGTGGTGAGCGGAAGAGGTTCGGATTGGGGTAAGATTGGACCAATCCTTGAAGTAGGCGATAAAGATGGTTTCAAAATAAATCTCCTTACACAAACAAGCAAAAAAGTGCTTATCGTAAAGGTAAGTATCGAGCTTGACAAACCAGAAACACAGCCAGAAGTAGAGACAAAGCTCCCTATAATCTCTGATACGATTATTGAGATTCTCTCTTCTAAGTCTGTGGAGGAAGTCGCTACGACAAAAGGCAAAAATAGAGTAAAAGATGAAATAGTGCAACGACTAAACGAACTTCTCATTGATGGAAGTATCAAAAATATCTTTTTCACGCATTTCTTAATTGGATAACTCTTTAAGGGTAATATTTGCTAGGCATTGACATAGTGAAAATCTCTCGCTTAAAAAACTTGGAATCTAAGTTTGGTTTGCGGGGGTTAAAGCGATTTTTAAGCGATGAGGAAGTTGCACTCTGTCTAAAGCATAAAGACAGCGTGAAGTCATATAATTTTTCGCGCATTGCTGGATTTTTCGCCGCAAAGGAAGCTCTAAGCAAGGCACTAGGTTGCGGGATTAGCAAAGAATTAGGATTTTTAGATATGCACATACATATTGATTCTAAAGGTGCGCCACACATTGCATTAAGTGATAGGGCAAATGCACATTTTAGCACAAAGATTGTGTTTAGCCATATCGCACTTAGTATCACACACGAAAGCAAATATGCCGTTGCTTGCGTGGCATTGCGCTAAAGTGGGGAGTAAGTCAATGAGTAAAAAACGCGTTATATCAGGTATTCAGCCCACAGGCGACATTCATCTAGGGAATTATTTAGGAGCGATAAAGCATTGGGTAGATTCCCAAGAAATGTATGAAAATATCTTTTTCATCGCTAATTCGCATTCTATAACAATGCCCCAAAACCCAAAAGAATTGGAATCTAAAACTTATACACTTGCTGCAATGTTACTTGCCTGTGGGATTGATATGAATAAATCTATGCTTTTTGTTCAAAGCCAAATTGATGAGCACGCAGGGCTAGCGTGGATTTTAGATTGCAATATCCCAATGGGCGATATGAGCAGAATGACACAATTCAAAGATAAGAGCGCGAAAAGTAAGACTATTAGCGTTGGGTTGTTTAACTACCCCGCGCTTATGGCGGCGGACATTTTGCTTTATAATGCGGATTTTGTCCCTGTGGGTGAAGACCAAAAACAGCATTTAGAGCTTACGCGTGATGTGGCAGAGCGATTTAACCGCGACTTTGGAGAATGCTTTAAGATTCCAAACCCACTTATCACAAAGGTTGGCGCACGGATAATGGGGCTAGATGACCCACAAGTCAAAATGAGTAAATCACACAAGGGGGAAAATCACGCTATTTACTTGCTTGATAGCCCCGAAGTGATTACGCGTAAAATTAAAAAAGCTACGACAGATTCCCTAAGTGAAATAGTTTTTGACCAATCGCGCGCTGGATTGTATAATTTGCTGTGTATGTATGAGATTTTTAGCAAATACTCAAGAGAGCAAATTACACAAGATTTCGCAGGCAAGGGATATGGCGTGCTTAAAAGTGCGCTTAGTGAGCTCATTATAGAATCTCTACGCCCCATAAGAGAAAACTACAATGCCCTTATAAAAGAGCCCACACATATCAAGCAAATCCTCCAATCTAGCGCGGATAAAGTGCGTCCTATCGCACAAGCCACTTACACAAAAGCCAAAAAGCTTGTGGGGTTAATCTAGTTTGGTGTATAATACACCTTTAATTTACATAACAAGGAGATTACAATGAGATGTATTACACCGCCTGCGTTAAGCCTTTGTGTGTTTGGTGTTTTGTTTTTTAGTGCTTGCACGCCAAAAGAGCCCACACTTCCAGAAGTAACAATCCCAACTTGCGAGAATCCTGTGCGTAGCATCACTTTTGATGACAAAAATATCACAGCCATTGGCGATGCACAAAAATACTATGCGCTTAATGATTTTAAACATCTCTTAAAAGAGAGTTTAGAGCGTTCAAATTGTTTTGCATTTGATTCTAAAAATGCAAAAGGAGTAGCAAAGATTGAAGTGAGCTATGCCCTCAGCCTCGCAAGTGGAACAAAGGACATAAATGTCATAAAAAGCGAAGACGAAGCCATTTTGGAATCTAAGGTTACTATTAAGTTTGTGGAGGGGAATAAAACGCTTACCCAACACTCAAATGGCGAGCTTAAAGTGAGAGTGGATAGATATTTTGGCTTTAATGAGGGGAAAAAGCATATAGATGATGAAAAAATTAAGAATCTATTAAAGCAAAACATTGTCTTTATCATTAAGAATGTAAAATGATGTGTCATTTACAAAAATACACTACAATGACAGCGCAACTTTAATTATTAAGGAGTTAAAAATGGCTTTATATGATAGGAATTACACAGGAGTTGATGTCGGTGCAGTAGCTGAAGCGCGGGATTCTGCGTTAGTAAATTTTGTGAAAACTACTTACAAATTTTTTGGCGCAAGCTTGCTTATCGCTACAATCGGCGCTCTTGTTGGCTTTATGAACTTTGAAATGGTCCTCCAAAATAGAATGGTGATTTTTGTCGCAGAAATCGCAGCTCTCTTTGGACTTATGTTTTCTCGCTCTAAGCCCGGACTTAATATTGCAATGCTCTTTGTTTTCACATTTCTTACAGGGCTTGCAATTACACCTTTGCTTGGCTTTGTGCTTGTTGTGAATGGCTCAGCTGGTGTGGTATCGGCGTTTGCTATGACTACCATTATTTTTGGTGTGATGAGCATTTATGGCATTAAGACTAAACGAGATTTAGCGAGTATGGGCAAAATGCTTTTTATATCGCTTATCGTTGTGATGGTTTGCTCGATTGTGAATATTTTTGTTATGGATATGGGATTCCAAGCGATTATCGCAGGAGCTGCAGCGATATTATTTAGTATGTATGTGGCGTATGATACACAAAATATCATTCGTGGATTGTATTCTAGCCCAGTAGATGCCGCAATTTCACTTTACCTTGATTTTTATAATATTTTTGTTTCACTCCTCCAAATCTTTGGTATTCTTGGAAATAGAGACTAATGCCAACTCTTAAAGTTGGCAATCCTGCCCCAAGCTTCCGTGCGCTAGATTCTAATGGTGTGGAAGTTGGGCTTGATGATTTTGTTGGCAAAACCATTGTTTTATACTTTTACCCCAAAGACAATACGCCCGGTTGCACAATAGAGGCACAAGATTTCACGGCACTTTTATCGAGCTTTGAAGCACTTGGCTGTGTGGTAATTGGCATAAGCCCTGATAACCAAAACTCTCATCAAAAATTTATCAATCAAAAATCACTCAAACACATTTTACTTTGCGATGAAGATAGGCACATAGCCACTGCCTATGGTGCGTATGGAGAAAAAATGATGTATGGTAAAAAAGTGCTAGGTATTATTCGCTCTACTTTTATCATTGATAGCAATGGTAAAATTGCCAAAACTTACTACAATATCCGCGCTAAAGACCACGCCCAGAAGGTTTTAGACGATTTACAATCTTTGTGATACAAAAAGATAAATAATACTTATTGAAATTTTACCATAATATGCTACAATGTGCTTTTTTTGTTAAGTTTGGCGTTCTTGCTTAAGCAAGTAGTTTGGGTGCAAAAGCACATAATTCATTATACAAGGAGAAGTAATGAAAAAAGTTACATTGTTTGTATTGGCTGGCTTTATGGCTTTGTTTGTGGCTTGTGATGATAAAGAAAAGAAAGATGAGGGCGCACCTGCGACTGAGGTTGAAAAGGTGTCTCTCCCAGAGTGCGATAGCCAAGAGGTAAAAGGCTTGTTGGCAACTGCGCTAGCAGAGCAAGCAAACGAAGATTTTAACACTGTCGCAAGTGAAGCTGCAGAGGGTGTCGATGTAGAGGCTATTAGAGCGGTTGTGGGTGGTGAAGCAAAAGTAGAAAAACTAAGCAACTTCACCACTATCGATACTATTGAAGCTCAAAAAACAGTAAAATGTGGAGCGAATAGCGAAGTTTTGGGTAGCATTGCTTATAATGTTACACTTGATGGTGCGAACACATTGGGACTTGAAATAGTTTCATCAGAATTCCAAGAGAAAATCAAAGGTCTTCTCACAAACAAAGAATAGACAAGTCTTGTTGTTTCCTAGTGGATTCTCAAATGCCACTAGGAATTCTTTTTTACTATGCTTCCACATACCCATAAATCACATATTGCCTCTAGGCTTTAAGCCAAATTGAGAAAATCTCACTAATACGCACAAAAAGTAAAACAAATTTTGCCTTGAGTTAGAATTTTTGTTATATGCTAAAGATAAAATTTAACCCAAAGGACACACAATGAAAATCACATACACACTAACTGATGAATCCCCAGCACTTGCGACTTATTCGTTTCTGCCAA
>CAKVEH010000076.1 GCA_934728205.1 uncultured Helicobacteraceae bacterium | reverse complement strand
GTGTAAGTCATAGCAACCATAATGTGCGGGATAAGATTTTTGCGCAATCGTAGTGATTTGTGCCATTAAACCCCCTAACTCTTAAATAAATATGTTGCGGTTAGAATAAAATTTGCTAAAAAATTTTACAATCCCAAAGAATTATACATTAAAAGGAGCGCAAGTGAAAAGAACAAATACAACAAAAACTTCCACAACAAAAATCTTTTTAGCGATGATTTTTGCATTGAGTGGATTGTGTGGAGCGAGTAATTTTGAAACAAAAGTGCAAAAACTTATCAAAGAAAAAACCAAGCAAGATGTGAAAGTTTTGCGCACCATAGAGCTTAAGAGCACAAATGATATAAAACTTGTCATTATGCAGGCGGGCAAACTCAAAGTGCCTGTGTTTGTAAGCAGTGATGGCAATGTCGTCTTGGGCGCAAGCAATGTGTTTTTATCGAGCGATAACGCGGATAACGCGGAGTATCAAAATATCACAATGCAACTTAACGCGCAAAATGACAGGCCAGATAATCAAGCGGTGGCGAAGTTTTTTAATGGGTTGAAAAAAGATGAATTTATCGTGCTTGATTCTGCGAGTAAAAACATTACTTACATTGTCGCTGACCCAAATTGCGGAAGTTGTCAAAGGGAAATGCAAAACATAGAATCTAAGCTTAAAGATTCTAAGGTTTATGTGCTCTTGGTAGGATTTTTGGGACCAGATTCTGCATTAAAGTCTTCGATGTTAAAACAACGACTTTTAGACCAAAAGGACAATGCACAAAAGGTAGCCTTGCTTAAAGAAGTTTTTACGCACGGGTATCAACTACCTGACAAATACAAGAATGCCGATGTGAGCGATATTTTTAAATTAAGCGAAAAGGTCGCTCAAGCGGGCATTAAATCTGTGCCATATATTTATCAAAGCACAAAATAAGCAAACTTTAACCTAACAAATTATACAATGCGTTATAAAAACAAAAGGATGGCAAATGAGACTAAAAACCCAGCACGCGCCATATATCGCCAATAAGATTAGCCTAGATTTATCAAATGCTGATTTTATTGAGATTACAGGCTCGCTAGATAATGTTACACAAGTTGCCTTGCAAGCTCTGCAAGAAAATATCCAACAAGAGCGCGAAATCAATGAGCGAGCAAATGAATTGCTCCAAGAGCACGAGACAGAAATTGAAGATTATCGAATGGATGAGAATGAGTTGGCGTGGAAATTTCGCCGTCAAATTGCGAGCGAGCGAAATTTTTCGCTAAGTTGGGATGAGCGGTGCAGTGATATTTCGCATAAGATTCTCACCGAGCTCACTAAAGCACGACTTATTGGCTTTAAGGTTTCTGAGATGATTGTCAAAAATACTATTCACAAGGCAATCAATGAATATTCTAGAATCTATGAAAAAAGCGAGGAAGAAGTGCTAAAGAAAATCGATAAATACAAGCGCAGATTAGTTGCAGGGAGCGAGGAATACAACATTATCTTTGCTAAACTCTATGAAGAAGAGCTCCGCAAAAGAGGATTGGCATAATGGCACGCAAAAGCACCGCTAATATGGAGAAAATTTCGCTGTATTTTGAAAATGGTGTGTTTTTGCAAGCAAGTAGCTTTGGTGCATCTGGCGAGGCAGTGGGAGAAGTGGTCTTTAACACTTCTCTTACAGGGTATCAAGAAATCATCACTGACCCAAGCTATGCGGGGCAGTTTATCACTTTTAGTATGCCAGAGATTGGCATTGTGGGTGCAAATGAGCAAGATTACGAATCTAAAGAGATTTTTGCAAAGGGTGTGATAGTTTCTCATTATAACGAGCGTTTTTCAAACTTTCGCGCTACAAGCTCGCTCTCTTACATATTACAAAAGCATAATATTCTTGGAATCTGTGGCATTGATACGCGCACGATTATCAAAATGCTCCGCACGCAAGGGGCTATGATGATGATAGCAAGCACACAATGCCACGATAAGCAAGCATTGCGCCAAAAACTCGCCAACTCTCCACGCATAGAGCAAATCAACTACATTAAGCAAGTCTCCACGCAAAAGGCTTATACACACCAAGATGGCGTGTATGATTTTGAGCAATTTACATACAGTAAGCCAAAATGGCATAAAAAAATTATCGCCATTGATTTTGGCATTAAGCGCAATATTTTAAACGAACTTAATGCGGTTGGGCTTGAAGTAGAAGTAATATCACACAAATTTAGTGCGACTGATATTATCAAGCGATTCCAAAGTGGCGAGATAAGTGGTGTATTTTTATCCAACGGACCGGGCGACCCGCTAAGTTTGCAAGATGAGGTAAAAGAGATTAGACAGCTTATAGATTCTGCCATTCCTATTTTTGGTATTTGTTTGGGGCATCAACTTTTGGCTCTTGCGCACGGCTTTGAGACTTATAAACTGAAATTTGGGCATCACGGGGGCAATCACCCTGTGAAAAATCTCCTCACAAACGCCGTAGAAATCACAGCGCAAAATCACAACTACTCTGTGCCAGATTCTATAGAATCTATCGCTGAAGTTACACATAGAAACCTCTTTGATGGGACTATTGAGGGGTTAAAATATCATAATAAGCCCATTTTTTCTCTCCAGCACCACCCAGAGGCAAGTCCGGGACCAAAGGAATCTCGCAGTGTTTTTGAGCAATTTGCACAAATGCTTTAGCAACATACAATCTAAGGAGAGCAAGTGAAAGTAATCGCAGCAAATTTTAAATGCAATCTCACAAGAAATGGCACTTTGGCATATTGCAACGAACTTCATACTTTTTTGCAAAAAATGAACACAGATATTGAAGTTGCTCTTTTCCCCAATCAATCCTCCCTTACGCACAACACATTTAATACATTTAGCATTGGTGTGCAAAACGCCCATTGTGTGCAAAATGGTGGTTTTACAGGTGAGATTGGAGTTGAGCAGTTAGAGGAGTTTGGTATAGATTCTATCATTATCGGGCATAGTGAGCGTAGGAATTTGTTTAATGAAGATAAAACTACCATAGCAAAAAAGTTTGAGTTTTTTGCGAGCAAAAATTTTAGAATCTTTTTTTGCATTGGTGAGGATTTGGCAGTGCGTAAAAATGGCAATGTGAATGAGTTTTTACGCACGCTTTGTGAGGGGATTGATTTAGGATATAAGAATCTTGTTGTCGCGTATGAGCCGATATGGGCTATTGGCACGGGCGTGAGCGCGAGCATAGAAGAGATAGAGCACACACACAAAGGGTTGCGCGAGTTTATCAGCGCGCCATTGCTCTATGGAGGGAGTGTGAATGAGACAAATGCTAAAGCGATTATGAGTCTTGGCAATGTCGATGGTGTGTTAGTGGGCTCTGCAAGCCTTGATATTGCAAAGTTTAAGCAAATTATCAACGCTACATTATAATTTTTGTGCGTGGATAAAGATACTATGAAAGCTAAGCACCCCACCAAATCGCTCTTGGTAGTGCTTCAAAAGAGATTTAGTTAGGATAAAGTCTTTTGTGAGCGCATTTACACCACTTTGTGATAAATGCCTAAAAACCTCCAAACTTTCCTTAAAGTCCAAATCATATTGTTTTTCATAAAGGTGGATAATCTTAAAATGCGGGGATAACATTTTTTCATACCACTCTAAATCCAAATATTCTAATCCTACACCACAAATTTCTCGCACCTGCCATAAATTGTTTTTCCCAAAGCTAGAGAGCAAAATTTCTCCATTTGGGAGTAAGAAATCTTTTAAGCGTAACAACACTTCTTGTTGATTTAGCCATTGCAAGCAGGCATTTGAAGCAATGACATCAAATGAAGAATCTAAAAACTTTCCTATCTCATTCATATCAAAGCATTGAAATGCAAGGTTACCAACTTCTAGATTCTTAGCAAATGCTTTGGTATAAATATATCCGTAATTGTTAATGTCATTGCATAGCAATGTGGAGCATCTAATTTTAGCGTGTTTAAGCGTGTGGCATAATATCGTGCTAAATTCCCCAAATGCGCTTCCAAACTCAAATATGGCAAGGTTTTTACGCTCCCTTTTGTGTGCCACGAATATATTTGCCAATTCCTCCGCCATTGCTCGCTGAATAATGGCGTGTTGAGCATAAGTGGGCGCACGCTTAATAAATCGTTTTGTAAGCATTGCTATCCTTAAACACAAAGTGTGGGGCTTCAATGTGGCATATTTCAAAGGGTTTTTGTGCCATAAAATATGTGTCATAAGATTGTTTGTATGCACTCCAAGCGAGATTTTGCACTTCTGGTTTAAAAATACAATCTTGCAGACTTATAACTGCTCTATTCCAAATAAGCGTGTTTCGTGTGAGATTCTCACATTGTTGTGCTTGAGAAAAGTCGTGCAAACTTTTGAGTTCCGCAATAAGCGCATTTGTATCATTTAGCAAAGTGTGAAAATGTGGCACATTTTGCTTGTTTAGGCAGTTTTGCACGAATGCTTGCGGGCAAAAATGCTTCATAGTGTGAGTAAAAACACTTGGGTGAATGCCTTTTGTCTTATCAATGCCAAGAATTGTGCCATTTATCGCGATTGATTGTGTTATATGCTCGCATAACGGGCTAAGAATGCGGTGCGCGACACTCACACCCATAGAAAACGCCACAAGATGAAATTGCCTTTGCTCAAGCAGGCATAAGAGTTCTTTGGCATTATTAAAATCTCTATAATCAAACACTACCAAAGTATTTGGTTTTAAAGACTCTTTGTATGTGCCTATGTTAAACCCAAATCCAGCAAAAAACACACAACAAAGAGAATCTAAATCCCCAACAACTTCCCATTTCATATTTGCTCCCTAATGTCATTAAGAGCGTTGAGTAATGTGTCTAAATGCTGTGGAGTTAATGCGCTATGAAGCGAAAAGCGAATGCGTGCGCTGTGTTTTGGCACGGTTGGATAACGAATGCAGGGCGCAAAAATACCCCTAGATTCTAAAAGTTCGCTCGCTCGCAAGGCTTTTTGATTTTCTCCTATAAGGAGTGAGATGATATGCGCTTCTCCTAATACGCGCGCCTGTCCAAATATTTCGCTCAAATGCCCCTTTGTTTGCTTACTTAGGGAATCTAAACGCGCTCTTTTATCATCAAAGTCTCCAAGCAGAGAAAATATATATGCACTAAAGGCGATGTTTATCGGAGGCAGAGCGGTTGAGTAGATGAGAGAGCGAGCGAAGTTGATAAAATACGATTTCATTTCCCTCGCGCACAGCACACCTGCTCCGACACTGCCAATGCTCTTGCCAAAAGTGAGGAGTAAGAAATCTACATCGTGGAGTTTTTCATACTTGCTTACAATGCCAAGTCCATTTATGCCAAGCGCACCTACGCTGTGCGCCTCATCGACATACAGCAAGACATTATCATAAGAGTTTTTGAGTGTGAAAATCTCTGGGTTTAAAAAATCGCCCTCCATTGAGAAAAGTCCCTCAGATACGATAATAATCACATCATAATCATTGTGGTTAATGGAGAGGAGATTTTGGAGCTCTTCCATATTATTATGCGTAAATCTCCTAAAGCGCGCACCGCAAAGTTTAATACCATCAAAAATACTTGCGTGAGAAAATTCATCAAGCAAAAAAAGCACATTGCCAAGTTTGTTGAGTGATTCTATAAGTGATATATTTGCGCTATATCCACTATTAAAAAGCAGGCATTCTTTGGGTGGTTGTGTGTTTGCACTGCATTGAGCATAGGCGTTTGCGATAAGAGATTCTAAATGTGAAAATATCATAAAATCTCCACTTAAAAGGCGAGATGAGCTTGCGCTAAAACGCATATTTTCATTAAGAGAATCTAAAAATGCTCTAAATCCTTCAAATGAAGGGTGCGCACCACATTCACTAAACTCTGCGCTAAGCCCCAAGTAGTCATTAGAGGCAAAATTGATATAAGATTTGCCATCGCGCTCTATAAAAATTGCGTTGTGCTTAAATGACTTAAGTGTGCGCAAATTACCGCTTGAGAGAAGGGAATCTAGTTTTTGCTTTGCAAGATGTAAATATTTCATTGTTGTCCTTTTAACGCGTGCATAATGCTATAATTATAACAAAATGTTGAGGAGTGAAGTTTGGAAATTATTAGCAAACCCTTTGGTGAATATCAAACAAATTGCTATGTGCTTAATGTTAGCCCGAGTGATTGTAAGCAAGATAGTGTAGAGGCTCAATATATGGCGAGCGGGAGTTTTAGCGCACAAGATTCTAAGGATTTTCAGCTTATCATCGACCCGGGTATGCAATCAAGCCAATGGGTAATGGCGCACTGCCCAAATCCACTTGCCATTTTAAACACACACGGGCATTTTGACCATATTTGGGATAACGCCACACTTCAAGCGCATTTTAGCGGCATTGAGCTTATTTGTCATAGCCAAGATGCCTTTTTACTTAGAGATGATATTTTT
>CAKVEH010000075.1 GCA_934728205.1 uncultured Helicobacteraceae bacterium | reverse complement strand
GGGTCTGTTTTGGGAAAAAGTGGGTCGTTTTTTTGCTCTGGCGTTGGATTCCCGCCAAAAAATCCCATATTATAGTGCATTAGCACCATTCGCATAAAGCGAAAACTTCCGTTATGAAAATATGGACCACTCAACGCAACACGGCGCAGTGTTGGCGTTTTAAACTTCCCCATATCAAGCGGGTCTTTTGTAACCTCAAATCGTCCTAAATCCTCACCCTCTCTACCATAATTGTGCAAACCCAAATTATAATATTTATTATCCGTGAGTGCCACGCCATTGTGGCAATTAAGGCATTGTGCTTTAGTGCGATAAATATGCAAACCTAAGACTTCTTTATCGGTTAATCGATGAGATTCCCCGTTTAAAAACAAATCAAAGCGCGTTTGAGTTGGCATAAGGCTTCGCTCATAAGTAGCAATGGCCTTAGCCATTAACTCTTTAGTGATTTTGCGCGTGCCAAAGACCTTTTTAAACTCATCTTTATATTCTTTAATCCCATTAAGTTTTTTTGCCGCTTTATCCGCTGTGCTTGCCATTTCCTTTGGGTCGGCGATAGGAAAAAGGCTTTGAGATTCTAAATCTTTTGCCCTCCCGTCCCAAAAATTCTCTGTGCTAAAAGCACTCATCATAATATTTGGCGCATTCCTGCGTCCCACCTGTCTATTATGCCCGTGGCTTAGTGGCTTGCCATCGCCAAAGGCTAAATATCTATCGTGGCAGGAAGCACAAGCAATTTGCTCGCTTTTTGATAATCGTGGGTCATTAAAGAGCCTTTCGCCCAAAGCGCGTTTCTCCTCGCTAAAGGGGTTAGATTGCGGGTAAGGTGGCGTTAAGGGTAGTGCCCTTAGCTCAATATGAGCGCGGATTTTTGCCTCATTGCTTTTGTCTGTATGATTTGGCAACCCTAAATCTTTTGCGATTTCACGCAAAATACGCTCATCAATATGCGCCTTTTCCCATTTACTAGAATCTTTGTTGCTATACATTGTGCGAAGTTTGTTAATGTTTGGCTTGGATTCCGCGCCCACTAGCTCAAAAAGCCCGCCAACACACCATAAAAATACTATTGCCACACCTACTTTGTTCATTTTTACTCCTTTGTTGTTTTACAAGTTGAATTTATAGCCTAAAACTTATACCCCACCTGCACCCAAAATTGCCTCCCTAACTCATACGCCTTTGCGGTATAGCTGAGCGCATTTGCATTATACGCACTAGCCACATTGCCACCGCCATCTAGATTCGCACTGCCTGTGGTGAGTGTCGTTTCGTTGCGTAAATTAAGCACATTATTTATATCTACATTGACATAGATTGTGTGTCCGTTTTTTGTGATGAAATATTCTGTGCCCACTCGCATATCCCAATTAAACGCCCACTTAATCTCTCTAGTTGCATATTGGTCTAAATAATCAAATTTTGCATCAAAGCCCGGTCCTTGATACTGCTGATAAATATTTGGACGAGAAGTTTGATATTGTTTATATTGTTTATTCCAAATTTGCAATCGTCTATTATACCCACTGCGAAAGCGAAAGAAATTATTGATAATCCATTTGGTGCGCTTTAACACAAAGGCGTGCGTGGTGGTAAAGCGCAGTGTCCAAGGGCGCACGAAATTTTCAGGTTGCTCAAAGCACTGCCCGTAAAAAACAGGTTTGCCCTCGCACAGCACTAAATCAAATAAATTTGCATTGTAATCTGTGCTTGTAAGATAGGGATTGTAATCGCGCTTGCTTTGCGTGTAATCAAAGCTAAACAAATAGTTATGCGCTACTCCGTGCGTGATGATTGGCTTTATATTTTGCAAAGTGAGTGCTATGACATCGGTGCGAGATTTCCCGCCATTGCTATAAATATAGCTTGTGCTGGAGTGTGATTCATCAGGGCGCGGGATAGTAGAATCTCGCCGTGTGCGATAGATTTGGTCTTTGCCATCGCGGTGGATATATTTTACGCTCATACTAAAAATCCCTAGATTCTGCGTTAGTCCTACCATTAGCTCATCATCATAGGGGACTTTGAGTTTGCTAAAAATAGTGGAAGTTATCGGGTGGTCTGCTTGAGATAAAATCCAATCACTTTGCGCGCTCGTGCGGTAATAATATTTCAAACTTTGCTCAGCATTATCAGCATCATAGATTCTATAAGTGAGCATATTGCGCCCATAGTAGCGGTTTGCTCCAAAGGTTAGTTGCGTGCGCCAATCTTGCTTCACAGGCGTTTTATAGCTTGTAGAAAATCGCGGGGCAAGTGTGTGCTTACTCATATAGTTATCTCCATCTAAACGCAACCCAAGTCTTGTGTTTAGCTCGCCTACTTTGCCTAAATCAACCCCCATATCATCTTCTGCGTAGATTCCATACGAGAGCGTGTTAAAGACATTTTTGCCCGGTGCGTGGGCGCGCACTTGGTTAAAATACTGCCCCTGCCAAGTTTCGTTGTAATTTATCCCACCATAACTCGTAGTCGCCTCTGAACAAGATGTAAGCCCAAGAGAATCTACCCCGCAAGAGCCACCATTTAAATTAACGACATAATCTCTGCCCAGTCCATTTAGATTATACCCATTGAAAATATAATATCCATTGGCGCGATTGCGCATAGCACTATTAAACCCTGCTTCACCACCGACTTTGAAATTATGTGTAATGCCTAAAAGCTCCAACGCTCCAAAATCAAAATCACTTTTAAAATTTAAAGTATGCGAAGTCTGCTCCATATCACCAAAGCCACCTTGAGAAACCGTGCGTCTAGTCGTGGTGGGTGAATACGCCCAATTTTTATCACCCTCGCTGTATCGCCAAGTCGCCCAAAAATTGCTTTGAGAATCACGACTACTCTGCATAAAGTTGTAGCCAAGTTGCGTGGTTAATAAGCCAATGGGGGCTTGATAGAGTGCTTTAACCCCACTTTGGATTCCCCCGCTTTGTAAATCAAAATAGCTGTCTTTGACATTGGGGCGATAGTAAGTGTTGTCTTGAGGCATATACGCTATATTTGCTTCAATAGTGAGATTTTCGTTTGGATTATAATGTGCTTTTATATAGTAATTATCGCTTACGCGCTTTTGGTCTTTTTTGCCCCCTGCTTCTGTGCCTGCGCTATAACTCTCACTATACGCAAACAACGGAATATAGCTCCTAATCGTACTAAAAGAGGCGATAATGCCAAGATTTTTGGTGGCATAACCCTCCACATTTGCTCTAATGGCGTGCTTGATAAACTCTGGCTGATAATACTCGCTTGTAGAGTTTATAAAATTTTCCCACTCAAGCTTGTGGATATGGTATCGCGTCATTGAAAACGCGCTAGGCATTGCGTTACCCTGTGTGATTTGATAGCTAATATTGCCGTGCCAGCCTTTAATACCGCCATCATCTTGTCGCGGTTTGCGCACATTTGCCTCCACTACGCCACCTGTGAAGCGTCCATACGCCGCACTTACATTGCTATCTAGCACGGTGATAGATTCTAGTAGGCTTGTATCCACAGGCAAGCCTTGTGAAGCAGTGCTCCCCCATTGTTGATGATTAGAGCTCCCAAAGACTTTGTTTCCCATAGGATTTATGTCATTGTTAATATTAAAGCCATCAAGCTGGAAATTATTTTGAAAAAATAGCCCGCCTGAAATGCTTATGCTCGCTAAGTCAATCTCGCCTGCAGTAGAGGATTTGCCTTGTGCGTTATCAAACTGCACATTTGGCAAAATCTTTAGCACACTTCCAATATCGCCATTGCCATTTGGGATAGATTCTAATATATGGCGATTCACTTGTGTTCCTGAGTTATAAGTTTCAAACTCCCTCTCTGCAATGGCTGTGCTTTTGCCAAGTTGAACTTTTTGTAAATTTTTTTCATCGATTTTGCCATTGCTATTTTCTCCTTGAGAGGGGGGGGGGCAGAGTTGTTTGTGTTTGTCGTTGAAGAATCGCTTTGACTTTGAGCAGGGGTGGCAAAACTCTCTTCGCCTAACACAAAACTACAAAATGCTATTTGAAACAGACTTAAATATAAGATTTTAGAATTCATTATCAATTACTCAAAAATAGAATTAAAGTAATCATTTTATCATAAAAAATATTAAATATAACTTAGATAATGAGATATAATTTTATTTTAGAAAGAAATTATATTTATCTGCGTAAATATTTAGTGATTTTATTTATAAAAGTTTATAGTAATAATATAAGGTTTGTTAATAGAATAAACTAAGGTTTTGTCATTTCGTTACTTTTTTTAGTTACAATACGCCAAAATTTATTATTCAAGGAGTTTGCAATGGCGACAAAACACCATTTTGAAACAGAAATTACCCAACTTTTGGATTTAATGATTAACTCTTTGTATTCGCACAAAGAAATCTTTTTGCGCGAGCTAGTGAGCAACGCTTCTGACGCGCTTGATAAACTCTCTTATCTCACACTAAGTGATGAAAAATACAAAAATCTTACCTTTACTCCACGCATTGATATTAAATTTGATGAGAAAAAAGGCACGCTTAGTATCAGTGATAATGGCATTGGTATGAATGAATCAGATATGAAAGAGCATTTAGGCGTGATTGCGAAATCTGGGACAAAGAGCTTCCTCTCACAACTAAGCGGAGATAAGAAAAAGGATTCTGCACTTATTGGGCAGTTTGGCGTGGGCTTTTACTCCGCCTTTATGGTGGCAGATAGAGTAGTGGTGCAGAGCAAAAAGGTGGGTGAGGACAAAGCGTATGCGTGGATAAGCGAGGGCAAAGGCGAATATGAAATCGGCGAATGCGTGCAGGAGGAATTTGGCACAAATATCACGCTTTATCTTAAAAAAGACCAGAAGCATTACGCATCACGCTGGGAGATTCAAAGCATTATCGATAAATACTCTCAACACATTGGATTCCCAATTTTTTTGCATTTCACCGAAACGCTCAGCGAGGAAGAGAGCAAAAAACAAGGCAAAAATACAGAAGAAAAAATCGAGCAAATAAACTCGGCAAAAGCTCTTTGGACATTGCCAAAGAGCGAGTTAAAGCCAGAGGATTATAATGAATTTTATAAATCTTTTGCGCACGATAATGGCGAGCCACTGCACTATGTGCATACCAAAGTAGAGGGGAATTTGGAATACACGACTTTATTTTACTTCCCTAAAAATGCACCATTTGACCTTTACCGAGTGGATTATCAAAGTGGTGTGAAACTCTATGTCAAACGCGTGTTTATCACTGATGATGATAAAGAGCTCTTACCGCCGTATTTGCGATTTGTGCGTGGAGTGATTGATAGTGCGGATTTGCCACTTAATGTCAGTAGAGAAATCTTGCAACAAAACAAGATTCTCGCAAACATTAAATCCGCGAGCACAAAAAAAATCCTAAGCGAAATTAAAAACCTTACTAAAAAAGAAGAAATCTTTAAACAATTTTATGCTCAATTTGGCAAGGTGCTTAAAGAGGGGCTTTATAGTGATTACGAAAATAAAGAAAAAATCTTAGAACTCTTGCGCTTTGAGAGCAATACGCGTGAGTTTATCTCGCTTAAAGACTACAAAGATTCTATGAATAAAGACCAAAAAAGTATTTATTACCTGCTTGGAGAAAACAAAGAGATTCTCAAGCACTCTGCATTGTTAGAGAAGTTCCAAAACAAAGGCTTTGAGGTGCTCCTTTTAAGCGATGAAATCGATGGAATGGTAATCCCAAGCATTGGCGAATACGATAAAGTGCCACTAAAAAACATTAGCACCAAAGACACACTAAGCGAAATTGGTGAGGAGCAAATCGATGAAAAAACCAAAAAAGAGTTTGAGACAATCTTAGATGGCTTTAAAAATGCGTTAGGCGAAAAGGTGGGAGAAATCACACTTACAAGCCTTATGCAACAAGCACCAATAAGCATTATACGCCAAAACGATAATCCAATGATGGCACAACTCCTCGCCCAAATGGGACAAAAAGCCCCACAATCTAAACCAGACATTGAGCTTAACATTCATCATAGCATTTTTGCTAAACTCAAAAATGGTAAAATCAAAGAGCAAAAAATCGCTCAAATCGCACATTTACTCTTTGATAGCGCACTTGTGGCAGAAGGACAAAACTTACAAGACGCCAAAGACTTTAGCGAACGCATAAACACGCTTATTTTAGAATCTCTATAAAGAGATTCTATGCCATATCCATTACTAGCAAAATCCCACCATAAAACAAAAACACGCCAAATGCTCCAAATACTACACCACAGATTCTATCAATCCACACAAAAACTCGAGGCGTTACAAGTTTGCGTGCGAAATTTGCCACGATAATAACAAGACAAAAAGGCGCGCAAAGAGAAATAAAAAGCACTAAAAGTGGTATGCCAATATCCACTCCCATAAATGGCACTATAATAGTGGTAAAAAAGAGGATAACCTTTGGGTTTGAGAGATTGATAAATAATGCCTTACAATAAGAATGCACCGCGTCATTAGGGATATGCTCTTTTTTATCAATTTGGTTTTGCAAGGCCTTTTCATCGACTTTT
>CAKVEH010000074.1 GCA_934728205.1 uncultured Helicobacteraceae bacterium | reverse complement strand
TATGCACATTGTGAGCGAGCGATTTAATTTTTTCTTTTTGCTTTACGCCAAATTTATGCTCTTCATCAATGACTACCAATCCAAGATTAGCAAATTCTACACCTAAAAGTGCGTGTGTGCCAATGAGTATGTCAATCTCGCCTTGCTTTAGTGCGTTGGCAGTTTTTGCCTTTTGTGTTGTGCTTTGGAATCTATCGAGTCTTGCAATACTAATGGGTTTTCCATTTGCCTTTAACACTTGAGAAAATCGCTTCGCAAGTGAGTGGAAGTGCTGCTCACATAAAAGGGTAGTGGGCGCAAGAAAGGCACATTGATAGCCAGAGAGCACCAGCACACATATTGCATTCATTGCTACTTCTGTTTTGCCAAATCCCACATCACCACTCAAAAGCCTATCCATTACGCGTCCAGATTCCAAATCGTCTAAAATCTCTTTGATACTGCGCTCTTGGTCATCAGTAAGTGTGAATGGACATTGCGCCTGAAACTGCATAAACGCTTTAGAATCTCTGCTTATCTTAATGCCTTGCAAAAGGGCTCTTTGAGCGGCAAGTTTAATAATACCATCAGCGATTTCTAAAAGTTTTTTCCGCACACTTTCTTTGAGTTTGGTAAAACTTCCCTTTCCAAGTTTATCAAGTATAGGGATAGTGCTAGAATCTGCCACATAACGAGAAATAAGACTAAGTTTATCCACAGGCAATAAGAGTTTATCTTCCCCAGCGTATGCAATTTCAATAAAATCACTTACCACGCCAAGCACACTTACACTCTTAAGCCCTAAAAATAACCCAATGCCATAATCATTATGCACGACAAATTCACCTTGCGTGAGCTCGTTTAGTTGTATTTTTGGACGCGTTTTTGGTCGTTTGGGGGCATTTTTTGGATTGAATGAAATGATAAGTTCATCATTGCTTAGCACATTGATACAATATGGTGCAATGATAGCGCGCAAGTGTTTGGTAGATATTTTTATATCGCGTATAATTGGATTTGTAAAAAGTGTTTTAGAATCTGTGTCCTTATCACTTTGGCTAAAGTCAAATCCATAGGACTTTAGCAATGCGTGATTTGGCGCAATGAGTGTGATAACCCTGTCTTTGTGTAGGGCTAATAGCGAGTGCAACATTTTGGGATTAAAGTCAATTTCTTGGACTTTGTCATTTGGTAAGCATTCATCAAGTGCAATGAAGTCCTTTTCGCTGGCTAAGTGTGCATTTGATTCTAAGCTTGTGATTTCTTGGAGTTCCTTTAGCCCCGCTTGGCTAATAAATGCACAAAAAGATTTGCTTAGGTGTGCGCCATTATCGCCCAGATTCCACAAATCATTAGTGTTTTGTGAATCTGTCTTGTCATTTATTTGTGTGCATTCTTGTTTGAAAAATGCTGGCGGGATTTGTAGGGTTTGGAGTTCTTGTTTATCGCTTAATTGCGTAGCGCAATCAAAAACACGAATGCTCTCAACTTCATCACCAAAGAAACAGATTCTATATGGTTTGTCATTGGAAGGTAAAAATATGTCTATAATCTCGCCACGCACACTCATTTCACCCTGCATCTCCACGACTTCTACATTCTCATACCCAAAGCCCAAAAGTTTTTTTGTAAGCTCATTTGGCGAGATACAATGAGCCTTATCCACGCAAAAACCCTCTAAAAGCTCTGGCTTTGGCAAAGGGTAGGCGATACTAGAAATTGGCGCGCACAGCACCTTAGGATTACTAAAGGCATAAAATTCACGCAAGCCTTGCAAAAGTGTGAGTAAATCCTCTCGCCACGCACGCAAATCTTCACCATAATGTGCCCGCATTTCAGGGAGTAAAAATGGCTTTGGTGGAGAGAGTTTTGGCGATTTAGAATCTTGTGTATTTGATTTGTGTGCAAGTTGTGGGAAGTCATCAAACAGCGCAAAAACCTCAAAAGCTCGCCTTGCCTCCTCAAAATCACTAAGGGCTAGGATAAAACCCTTAGCTAAATCGTGCGGAGTGTGTATCTTCTTGCCAAAACTATCAACGCTTTTAGCTAAAAGTGAATATAAATCAGCCTGTATCAAGCGTTAAATTTTTGTGGATTTTTTATCAAATGCTGGGATTTTGGGTTCTTTAATCTTAGATTCCCCAATGAATACACCTTTGCGTTCGACAGCAATCTCGTTTGCTGTGATAGTGCCCTCGATACGCCCTTGTGCCTTTAGCTCAAGCAAATTTACAACACAGTTCCCCAAAAACTTGCCAGCTACAAGTAGTGCATCAGCAGTTGTTTCACCTTTAACTATCCCACTTTTGCCTACCATTACGGTATTTTTGGAGTTGATATTGCCCTCAAACTCTCCATCAATGTGTAGCCTGCAGTCAGTGTTTATATCGCCTTTAATCCTTGTGCCTTGCGCAATGATAGTGGCTCCTCCGTTGTTGTTTCCGCTTCCTGTTCCATTAGACTGTTTATCGTCATTAGTAAAGATTGCCATTGTATGCTCCTTTCTTTTTCAAAGATTGATGAGAAGTCTCTCATATTCCAGTTAATGAAGTGCCTTGGATTTAGCACATTGCCTAAAAACCTAATCTCATAATGCAAATGAGGACCCGTGCTTATGCCACTACTTCCAGAATACGCAATTACTTGCCCCTTTTTGACAAAGCTGCCGCGTGAAACGACAACTTTCTCTAAATGGGCATAGTAAGTGCGAAATCCAAAAGAGTGGTCAAGCTTAACCAAAACGCCATAACCTCCATAGGTCATCTCGGCAGATTCCACCACACCATCAGCCGTAGCATATACAGGCATACCTTTATCTGCAGCAAAATCAATGCCTGTATGGAGGTGTTGTGTAAAAAATACAGGATGTCTTCTATATCCATAATCCGCTGAAATAATTTTATAATTTGTAATGGGGTAGCCATTTGGGATAAATTTCATTACAAAGGCTTTTTGCGCACCCGTATATGAAGCAATATCCACACGAGAAGCAAGGCTATTTGTATTCTTATTATCTACACCAATCGTACCCTCAAGGTCTCCTAGTTTTTTATCCAAAAGAGAGATTTCATCAACTTGCTCTTGAAGTTGAGCGTTGAGCTCTGCATTTTGACTTTGCATATCTTCGTATTGCGTGAGAATCGTCTCATTGAGTGTAGAGATATTTTCAATTTCTTGTTTAAAAATTTGGATTGATGTTATAGAAAACATAATAAGCACTACGATAAGAATAAGTGCATATAGGGCTAACTGGCGAAAAATGGCGTGAATATTTACATAGCGTGTGCCATTTTGGTCAGTTATCATCAATATAAGTCGTTTATTGTTTTTCATCTCTTGCCTAATCATTTTTACCTAGTGGGGGGGGGGGGGGTATTGTCTATTTTATCTGCACTTGCGTAAGATTGGAGTTGAGCAAGGTCATCTAACGCCCAAATAAGAGAATTCCACTTTACAGGGTCTTTATTGGTAAATAAATCATTAAACTCTTGTTTATTCCACATTGCGTAATCAAGTGTGCGCAACGGAGAATCTAAAAACCTTAATTCATATAAAAGCTCTGCTTTTTTGTTACTTCCAGAATCTCCGCTATATCCTAGCAGTTGTCCTTTTGAGACAAATTCACCATTTTTTACTTCGATTTTATCTAATCTTGCATAAGTAGAAGTGAAGCCAAATGGGTGGATAATTTTGACATACACGCCGTAATGTCCGCCTCTTTGTGTGCTCGTGCTATCTATGATTCCATTTGCCGTAGCATACACAGGCGTGCCTTTAGTGATTTGGTAATAGATTGCTTCTGGCTTGCTTGGGGTTTTTGTGTTTTTAGAATCTTGGCTTGGAAACTCGTAATTTTGGATAGGATTCCCACTTGGGACGATTTTTAGCACGGTTTGCTTTTGAATGTCATTTAAGTCATTGATACTAAACTGCATATTTTGCTCATCAAGTGCAACTTTATCTTTGTTAATGTTGATGATATGTTCAAGTTTGTGTATTTCACTATTTGCTTTAGCAAGTTCGCTTGATTTATATTCAATATCGCGTTCTAAGCTACTATTTTTTTCATATATTTCTTGGAATCTGTCCCTCGCGTCATTCTTTTTTGCCACAAGTTCATTAAGCTGTCCTGTCAAAATGTGCAACGCAACCAAATATAAAGCTAGCAATCCTAACGCACCTGCTAACACATACAACCCAAAGCTTTTAATGGCATTATGCACGCTAAACTGCCTTGAGCCATTATCATCAATGATAGAAATCATTAACTTGTCATTTTCCACTTGCCACTCCTTTAGTTTTTAATTTTTATACCAACTTTTGTATTGTCAAAAACTCAGCTACCACGCTAAAAGAGCCAAAGACCACATAATTGTTGTCCCTATGTAATTTAGCTGGAGTGAAATCGCTGTATTTTAACCCAAGATTATGCAATATTTCTTCCAACTCCGCTTTTTTTATTATGCGGTCATTTTTTACCTTAAGGATTAAAACCTCGCTAACAACGGGTTTTAAAATACTTAAGATTGCCGATATAGCCTTATCAAAGTAGGCATTATACACTAATATAATATTTTTTTTACCAAATTTTTGCACTATTGTGTGTTTTAATACTTTTGCGCATTCTATATTATGCCCCACATCAAGTAAAATATTTGGTGCGATAATCTCACATCTACCGCGTAAATCAAGCGTTTTTAGCGTTGTGAAATCAAAGCGCAGATTCCAAAACAATAACGCAAAAATTGCACAAAAAAGATTTTCTTGTAAAAATTGCGGGTAGGCATTTTTGGCGATATATTGAGCAAAATCACGCCAAAATATTGAATCTAAGGGTTGCATATTTTCGCAATGAAAGATTTTGGAGAATTTTTGCGCGTATTTATTAAAATTTTGCGCATTAGAATTATTGGATTGCTCGTTTATGATGATTTTATGGAGGTTTGGGATTGTGAAAAGATGGGCATCTTTTTGTTGTGCGATTTGTTGTGCGATTTTTTTGCATTGTGTGAATTTTTGCGGAGCAATAAGCACATTTTTCCTCATTGCTCGAAGTTTGCTCCCAGCGATAGAGGCAATATCACTCCCTAAAAATTCCTCGTGGTCTATGCCAATAGGTGTAAAAATGCTTAAATCCGCGCTTAGCACACTCGTGCTATCAAACTCCCCGCCAAGCCCAGCTTCACAGACAAAAAAATCACAATCCTTTGCCAAATACAACGCCAACAATGTCGCATATTCAAAATAACTAGATTCTCGCACGATTGGGAATCTTTGTAGCCACAAATGCGCTTTTTCTAGCTCGCTATGAGTGGCGATTCTATGCTGATTAGAATCTCGCACGCTAGTTTCTGCAAATGTTGCCTGCACACTAGATTTTGCACTACAATCCGCAGAATCTACAAAATCTACATTTGTCATATAAAATCGCTCGTTAAAATCAAATAAATGTGGCGAGGTAAAATGCAGGACTTTATAGCCATTTTGTGCTAGCCCAAGCGTGATAAATCGCCCCGTGCTGCCCTTGCCATTTGTCCCTAAAATGTGGATAATAAATGGCTTGTCTTTTTTTGCTTGGGCTAAAGCCTCATAACCCTTTGGGTGGCTATAATTATGGGCTTTCTTAGCTTGATTTGGTGGCAAATTTCTCTGCTTAGATTTTTGTTTAGATTTCCTACTTTGCGCGTATAATTCCTCTAAATGAGGCTGTAAGAGCGCATAGATTCTATGCACTCTTTGCGTATCAAATGGTGCGTATTCTTTGCCCTTTTGCGCCAAAAAGGCTTTGAGAGATTTCATTATTTATGCTAAAAATCTTACAAGTTCGTCCATTGCGTGGGCGAAGTCTTTTTCCTTGCCAAAGATTCTCCCCTCAAAGTCCATAACTCTGCGCTCCTCATCATACACAAACACTTGGGAAGCAAGCTCTTCTAAAAAGCAGTCAAAGCACGATTCTACACGCTTTTTATCGCCGTGTGCGAGGAGATAAAACACACCTTGCTTTGGTTCAAAAATGTCTTTTCCCTTACGCACAGAAGTGAGATGACGCATAAAAGTCTGCCTCATCATCATAAAGGCGCGAGAATGCCCCTCGCTACCAAAAGTCTCTAAAATTTCATCGTAGTTAAAAATCCTTACCGCACACAATCGCGCATCTTTTGTCTGTCTAAAGAGCAATTCAGTGTCTTTCCAATGTTGTGTTTTTTTCCATTCTTGTGAGCTTGGAGGTGGTGGTGTGGGCGCAGGGGTTGGCTCTTTTTGTTCATCTTTTTGCTGGCTTTGAGTTTGTGATTCTTTAGATTCTTGTGCGTTTTGTTTGGCTTTTTCCTCCATTTTTTGCTTTTCTTCTTGCTTTTCTTTTGCCTTTTGTTCTTCAAGTTCTTTTGCTCTTTTGATTTCTTCTTCTTGTTCGATTTGTGCGCGCGTTTTTTTCAGTGCGATTTCGTTGCGCCACGCCTCACAGAGGTCATAGAGTGCTTGGTAAATGTTTTTGTCCTTGCCTTTTTCGCGCACGAGGTTAGTAAATGGATTTTTGGTGTCATTGAGCGTTTGTGTATCGCCCATATTTTTTGCATCAAATATATCAATGATAAATCGCCCAGCAA
>CAKVEH010000073.1 GCA_934728205.1 uncultured Helicobacteraceae bacterium | reverse complement strand
GGTTTTTACATCCATTTACACTCCTTAAAATCCTTTTGTTGTATGCTTTTTAAGAATCTACACTTAAAGTAATTGCGGATTTAGGTGGAGATTGAGTTCGCCATAATGGTGCAACTACCAAAGTTGAATTTTTGCGCCATTATAGCCAAAGTAGTCTTTTATTTTGCTAAAACTTTTACTTTCTCACTTTTAGTTATCGCTTTATATGAGTTGTCATACATTGCTTCAGCATAGGCTGGTGGGAGTGTGTATTCACCCGGTGTTACGGTGTTAATCTTTACAAAGGCTTGTTGGATTGCATTTGAGTAACTCATATCAAAAAACCACATTACTCTATCATCGCGTATATCGGTATATGTGATAGCTTTAGCGTTTGATTGTTGGATAAATTCTGGCAAGTTTTCCGTGTTGTTTAAGCGGAGATTCTCAATCTCCCAGCCACTTGGCAACGCTTGAGTGAGGGCAATATTGCGCATATTGATATTTTTGTTATCAGCCACTACATTTAGCCTAATCCAAAAACTTTGCGCACTTTTTAGATTTTTTACATTCACTTCATTGCCGTTTTCATCAAAAAATGCCCGTTCAATGCGGATTTTCTTAGCCATTGGCTTTAGGGAGTCTCCCATTGGGATTCCCTCCCACGAGAAATTTGCATAGGCTTGAGATTTAGATTCTATAATGGCTTTGCCAAAGTCTAGCGGGATTTGCGCGCTATCATTGCTTAGTTTTATATCGCTATTTGCGCCATTTGCGCTTACTTTTGCTTGTATTGTGCCATTTATATCCCCATTTTGTGTGTTTATAAGGCTTAGCAATCCATATCCTGTGCTTTGGGTTGAGAGCCAATCATCTGATTCTAGTGCGCGCAAGACACTATTAAACAACGCTTCATTGACTTTGCCATAAATGATTTGATGACTTTGTAAAATCATCGCTTCATCGCGGAGTTTTGAACCATAGCTATATTCGTAGAAATTTTTTGTGCTATCGGGCACGATGTTTATGTCTTTTACAATTTTTCTTGCCTGCTCTTCAAAGCCAGCGAGTTTATATGCTGCACCTAAAAGCCACTTATCAACGATATTTAAGCTTTTTAGTTCATTTTCATACAGCGCATTCATCACAGGGATTTCAGGCTCTTTGGCTAGGGCGAGCAAGAAAAGTGAATACGCTTTAGATTGGCTTGTGCTACGCACGAAGTTGCGCTCATAAGCCACCCACCCTCGCAGGATAGAATCTGGCACATAATATCCTAAGTCTTTAGCAAGGATTAAAAAATGCCCAGCATAGTGCGTGCCCCACTCATCAGGTTTGCTCTCTCCTTGCCAATATGCAAATCCACCGCTTGGTGTTACAAATCCACCTATGCGCGAGATTCCAGCGTTGATATTTTCGATAATGCGCTTTTTATCAATGCCCTTAAAAGTGCTTAATTTGTCTAAATAAAGTTGAGGCATTACGCTTGAAGTGGTCTGCTCAATGCAACCATAAGGATATTGCATAAGCCATTTTACGCGGTGGTTGATGTTTAGTATAGGGTTTGGCGAGAGCGTGATAAAGCCCTTATTGCTTCCTTTGATGAAGTCTTGTGGCGCGTTAATCTCAAGTTTTTTGCCTGCTTGCAAGACATAATTTGTGGAAGTATTGATATAAGGATTTATGGGTTTTATATCAATCTCTACGGAATCTTTAAAGCTCGCTCCATCGCCACTTAGGCTTAGTAAAATATTCTCTATGCCTACTTCATTTTCTACCTTGCCTTCAAAGATGATATTTTGTGGTTGTTTGTTTTTGAATTTCACGCTTTGGCTGTTTGTTTTAAATTTGATAATGCCATTTTGCGAGGCGACATTGACTTTTACATTTTTTACAGAATCTGTGGTAGGAAAAAGCTCAATAGGCAAACTAAATGTATCTCCAACCTTGAGTGCGCGCGGGATTGTTGGCATCATTACCACAGGCGCGCTTACTTTGATATTTTTCTCTGCCTTACCATAGCGATGGGCATTCGCTCCAGCAACCATTACACGCACGCTTCCTAGATAGCTTGGCATTTTAAATTTCAGTGTAGCGTTACCATTTTCATCAGTTTTTACAGGGGCGTTATACAGCACCACAGGTTTAAATCTCTGTGCTTGCTCGTTATTTTTTTGCCTCCCCTCAAATTCCTCATCGCCACCAACTTTTAACACCTTATGCACCTTGCCAAATGTCTTGCCAATAATTAAATCATAAGTATCAAACATTTTTAGCCCAAAGGCAATTTTGGAGTAGAAATATTTGTGTGGGTTTGGACTTTGAAAATCACTCAAATCAAGCAATCCCTCATCTACAATAGCAATAGTGTAAGTCGAGGCAATGTTTTCTTTGGTAGAGAGTTTGACTTCAAATTCAGTGTTTGGCAAGATAGAATCTGGCGCGCTAATTTCATAATTTAGCTTTGATTGTGTTTCTACCATTAGCGGGACTATGCCATAAAGTCGCATTGAGCGGTCGATTTGAGCTTGTGTGTTATAATTTTGCAAAAATGCCACACTCACATACGCATTTGGCGTCATATTACTAGAGATTGGGATAGAGAGCTCTGTTTTGCCCGCATTTGTATTCACCCAATAGCGAGATAGCACTTTATTTTCTTTGCTAATAAGCACTAATGCCCTGCCATTTGCCGTGCTTTCAAATATCACTTTTGCACTCTCGCCCACTTGGTATTTTTCTTTGTCGGTTTTGATTTTTAGTGCGGTGATTTTTTGCGCATCAAGCACATCGCCAAAGCCACCTGCATAGAGCGAAACTCCTGCTTTTGCGTCATTTTCTTCATCGCTAAATTCAATGTAAATCTGTCCATTTTGTTTAGCAATATACTCAAACATAACAGGGACATTTTTTGTCTTTAGGCTACCTTGCGCGAGAATCTTTGTGTTACTATCAGTTTTAATGGAGCGCAAAAATTCACTTTGGCTATCATAATCCCACCACCACGAGTATTGATTAGCATACACGGTGTAGTTAATGTTTCTATTGGCTATAAGTTTTTTATCATCGCTACTACGCACTATTACAGGGATTTGGATTTTTTCATCAATCGCTATGGATTGGCTTTGTGGGGGCTTCACTCCGACAAAGCTCTTATAAAGCTCAACATCAATATTTTTACGGCGCACAGCAAATCGCCCATTGTTTTCGATGATTTTCGCTGTAAGGGTAATGTTAAGATTCCCATTGATTTTTTCAATATTTTCCAAAGGGATTTCCACGCTTTCTTTGCCTTTTTCATCGAGCTTGCCCTCGCTATATAGGCTATCATTGTAGCGTAATGTCCCCGGTGTAGAGAATACAAAATCTTTGTAAGCCTTGCTTTTAAACTCTTTAGAGCTAAAAGCCGCGTAATACTCAGAATCTAGCCCACTTGCTGGCGCACCAAAGAGATAAGCAGCTTCTATATTAACATCAAGGTTGGATTGGGCATTATTGCTTAAATCAATGCTATCAGTTGTGTTGATAAGCACTTTTATGCGGTTTGGCACGACAGCCTCGATACTTAATTGCTTTTTAAATACAGAATCCCCTACTTTAATCGTGGCTTCCCAAACCCCCGTATCAGCATTTTTTGGAGTTTTTATCTCATAGTGATAAAACCCATCACCTACACTTGTTAAAACTACATTGTCTAAAAATGTCTTGCCTCGTGGGGTTTTAAGCGATAAAAACACAGGGTGTGCAGAATCTAGCACTTTGTCATCATTGCGTGCGATGACATCAAAGAATATGCTATCACCCGGTCGATACACACCTCTATCGGTATATACATAAGCTCGAATCCCACCAATGCTTGTCGTGCCATCTATGTCAAAGCCATCTGTGCTCACAAGTGTAGAGCTTGGCTTAAGGATTGCTGTATCATTGCCTCTTTGCGCGATGAAATAAAGAAGTTTTGATTCATCAATGTCATCAAAAATCGCTTCGCCATTGCCATTTGTCGTGCGTTTTTGCAAGGTTTGATTTTTCTTATCTATCGCGCTAATTGGGACTCCAGCAAGTGGTGTGCTTTTTGTAATATCAAGTGCTGTGAGGGTGAATTTTCTCTCATTTTGGTGTGCCATAAGCGCGATGTTAGAAAAGACTAAATGCTTTGAAATTTTTGCATAATTTCTAAAGAAATTGCTTACACGCCAATCGCTCATATCATCAAAAGTGTAATCAACACTCTCTTTATCAAACTGCAATTCCACGATAAAAATCCCGCTTAAATCCCCAATAGAGCTTAAATCTATCTCATTTTGCACCCATACATTTTGCTCATTTATTACACTAAATTCTTTTTCTAAGATAGTATCCCCGATTTTATCGATATTTAAGCCATAATTGCACCGCTCATAATATTCGTCATATTCCTCATCATATTCTTGCTCGCAACGATTTACTTTGGCGTTGTTGTTGGAGGCGTTTCCTATGAGATTCTCCTCAGAGAAAAATTGCGTAAGGTTGTTTGCATATATTTTACTAAGCGTGAGCCTGACTTTTTTGACATTGCGCGTTTTAAAGGCAATTCGCTTTTGTGCAGAGCTTGGGAGAAATACCCCAGATTGTGAAAACATAATGCCCGGTGGCAATTCCTTAAAAAGCACTTCGGTAGCGAGGCTTTCCTCCATTTTTATGCCACTTATTGAGCTCAGTCCGCTTTGGATATTGATGATATAGGGTGTGGCGAAGTTAAAATCCCCACTTAAAATAATGCTATTGCCTACTTGAGAGGCGTTAAATTTGAGCTTTCTAAGCGTTTGAGAATCTTTTGGGGCAATGGTGATGAAGCTATTAAGATTTGGCACTTTGGCAAGCTCTTGAGAAAAATCAATAGTAATGGTTTTTTCCTCCTCATTTGCGCGAGTATCTATGATAGCTAGGGTTGAATTTTTTAATAGCACGATAGGGTGGGTTTGCGTATCTTTGCCACCGAGATTTTGAGAATCTATAATGAGATTAAGCGTGAGGTCTTTCTCTGCGGAGGCAATAAGTGTGCTAGATTCTATACTATATGTGCGTGGAGCTATGCGTGCGACATTGATAGGAAGTGTATCGCCATCTTGGTTTTGTAGTTTTATCGCGCTCGTTGTCCTTTGTAAATTTATATCTTGAGAGAGTTCTAAAGTCGCGTGTAGAGTATTTTTCACCCCCTCGCTAGCGATTTGCAGACCGCTTAAATGCACCTGTGTGGGTAGCGTTTTAAATCTCATCGTTACATTTTTGACACTTGATTCTTTTTCATAATGTTTTGCAATGGCGGCGAAATCTACTTCAATTTTGTAGCTTGTATTTGGCTCTAGTGGGTCATCTGGGATAATTTGAAAGGTGGTGTTATTAAGAAAGCGATACTTTGCTTTTTGTTTTTCTCCGTTGATACTGATTGCATTAGCCATATCGCGCACTACTTCAGAATCAAAAAGCCAATGTGTTTTATCATCTTTGAAAAATGGCTCTTTTAGCTCAATCTCTAACTTACTATCAGTGGAGAGTTCGCCCTCACTCATTCGCAAGATACCGCTATCACCACAGCCTGTAAAAAGACATAAAGCAAAAACAGCCAAACCCAATAAAAGTTTATATAATGCAATTTTCATAGTATCCCCCATCCCCTAAACGAAACTTTCAGTAACGCTAAGTCTCATCTTAGGGAGTTTGATTAAAATTTAACAATTTAGTTTTGAAGTTTTTCACGCACTTTGACTTCTTGTATATTATACACACCTAACACAATTAAAATATTATATGCAATAACACATATACCCATTACAAGTAGCAAGATTCCAAGCATTACAAGACTTGCTATTCGTCCTAGCGCATATTCCTCAATGTAGTTTAGCGATTCTAATAATCCTGCATCATTGCCATATTGTTGGATAAAATCTATGACAAGATACCCAAACACAATGCTAAGAAGCATTATCCCAACAACAGAGATAAGATAAATCTTATAAGCGGTGATAAAGTGTTTTAACCCTGTAATATTACTCATTTCATACGAAACTTTATAAGTCAAAAATACTTGAATTGCCATAACACCAAGCGATACAACAACCATAAAAACACCTAAAGAAAGCCAAGGAAACTCCTCAATAACACTCTCTAATGTATTAGAAACAATAGCCTCTTCAAAAGTCATATAGAGCCACAAAACCACAGCCATAAAAATCACATAAAATACTGCAATCGCCACAATACCAAGTATGTAGTATTTGAAGCTCGGCGAATTAGCCACTTTACTAAAGCAATACAGCCCATAACACCCTACAATCCACGCTGCTATTAAGAGTAGATTCCCAATAATTTCTAAAATAGGTATCAAGGCAATAACATAACAACCAATGTAAGCAAAGATAGCCCACATCATTATATCTTTAGCGCGTTTTAGCTCCGTGCTTGTATTGATATGTATTGTCTCCATAAGTCTCTCCTAAGGTTTAAAATATTAAGGTTTGGAATAATACCATAAAATCATAAAAATATTAGTGTTTTTTTTTTTATAAAAATATGTTTGATTTTTTTGGTTTTACTCGCTTACTTCTTTAAGGATATTGACAGCCCTCCCAATC
>CAKVEH010000072.1 GCA_934728205.1 uncultured Helicobacteraceae bacterium | reverse complement strand
TTAGAGGTCGCCACATTAGATATATTGGGTTGTTTGGTTGTGATATGTTGTGCAGATTCACTTACATTAGATATGTTTTGTTCATTTTGCGCGCCTTGATAATTGCTAATCTTACCCTCCAAATCCGCAATCATCATATCAATATCTTTAATCTTTAATGCCTCGCGCATTTTTAACAATGTCAAAAGAAGCACAAATCCGCCATCGGTATTAAGAGAGAGGAGCATTTTAGAATCCACTAAGATTCTAAAAAATCTATCCATCATCACCGCAGAAAACTCGCTATCCCGCGCAATCAATCGCTCCTTTAAAAATACCATCATTTCATCTAAAATCATTTCGCAATCATATTCTTGCAACAAATTAAGGCTTTCATCAGCCTCAAATTCTGCACTATGAAGCAAGGAATCAAAGAACGAATGCAAGATTTGCGGATTGACAATGCCTAACATACTTGTTACATCTGTGGTGGTAATGTTGTTTTTGCAAAAAATAATGGCTTGGTCGAGCAAAGTAAGCGTATCACGCAAGCTCCCAGAGCCACTTCGTGCGATAATTTCAAGGGCTTCTTTTTCATACTTAACACCCTCTATCTCTAAAATGTGGCTAATATGCTCAATGATAAGACGCGGTGAAATCTGCTTAAAACGAAAATGTTGTGTGCGAGAGAGAATCGTAGCGGGCAACTTAAGCGGGTCAGTAGTCGCTAAAATAAATTTCACATACTCTGGCGGCTCTTCAAGCGTTTTAAGCAGGGCATTAAACGCTTCTTTTGTCAGCATATGCACCTCATCAATGATAAATATTTTGAAGCGACCAAATGCTGGGCGGTATTTGGTTTGCTCAATAACATCGCGAATATCATCAATCTTGCGACTTGAAGCAGCGTCCATCTCAATAATATCTAAATGCCGATTTTCTAGTGCCGCCTTGCAGTTTTGGCACTCACCACAGGGCTTTGAAGTGGGTCCACTCTCACATTGCAAACAACGAGAGAAGATTCTCGCACTGCTTGTCTTCCCACTCCCACGAAGTCCGCTAAAAAGGTATGCGTGCGAAGTGTGCTCGCAATCTAATGCCAAAGAGAGTGTTTGAGAGACAGCTGGCTGCCCTATAAGATTCTCAAAAGTAGTGGGGCGATACTTTAAAGCAAGAGCTAAAGACATTACCTTTCTCCCTTTGGCTGATTATGCGAGGAATCGTGTTTGTGATTTGGGGCTTCCTCGTAAGCAAAAATAGGCAAATCAAGCCTATAACGAATTGCAAAAAGACGCACTATCGTGCCAACCAAAAGCACAACAAGCACTGAGCCAAGTTTATCAAATTGCACAACTTCGACTAACACATAATACAAACTTGCAGCGATAATACTCACACCTGCGTAAAGCTCTTTTTGAAACACGAGCGGGATTTGGTTGCAAAAAATATCACGCAAGATTCCACCAAAAATGCCTGTGATACAACCAGCCGTAATGGCGATAACAAAGCCATAACCCATACTTAGTGCGACTTTTGCGCCAATAATAGTAAAGACCACAAGTCCTAACGCATCAAGGCTTAAAAATAATTTTTCAAAACGGAAAAGTTTTTTGGGAATCTTTGTGGTCAAAATCGCCGTTACACAAATAAGCACGATAAATTCTGGAGTTTTAACCCAAGTAAGTGGATAATGTCCGAGCAACACATCGCGTATCGAGCCACCGCCAATAGCCGTAACAAGCGCAATAAACATCACCCCAAATAAATCCATTTTATGCCTCCCTGCAGCAAGTGCTCCTGTCATCGCTTCAACCGTGATACCTAGCGTAAATAGCGTGCCCAAAAGCACTTCATCATCAATATTCATATTTTGCCTTTGCCATTATCTCTTTTATTAACACATTCACGCTAGTTTTGTTAATTACATAGATGATTTGTAAGGTAGAATTATAATATATTTTTACGGATTATGGAATCTAAAATAGCGATTCTCTAAAATATTTGGAACTAAATTTGCTAATCTACGCCAAATTATCGGAAAAAATAACAAAGGATTGCACTATGATGAGGTCTCTTTATACAGCCACCACAGGTATGCTAGGACAACAACTTCAAATTGACACTACTTCAAACAACATTGCCAATGTCAATACCACAGGATTCAAAAAGCAGCGCGCAGAGTTTGCCGATTTGTTTTACCAGCCTATACAATACGCAGGCACAGCGACAAGCGAAACTACCATTTCGCCTACCGGTATTGAGGTTGGTATCGGTGTGCGCCCTGTCTCCGTGCAAAAAATGTTCTCTCAAGGACACCCAAAAGAAACAGAAAACAACCTTGATATTGCCATTACGGGCAATGGCTTTTTTCAAATTGAACTCCCTGATGGGAATATCGCCTATACACGCGCTGGAAGCTTTAAACTTGATAATGAGGGAAATGTCGTCAATGCTGATGGTTACGCGCTTATCCCCAATATCACTATCCCTGAGGGCACAACACAAATAAACATCGGCACAGATGGCACGGTAACCGTGTTAGAGGGCAATCAATCACAAGCAAATGTGTTAGGGCAAATTGAGATTGTTAATTTCATCAACCCTGCTGGACTTCACGCACTTGGGGATAATCTCCTTATCAACACAAATGCTTCGGGTGAGCCTGTGGTAGGTGTGCCCGGGCTTGATGGCTTTGGGCAGTTGCGACAGGGATTCTTAGAAATTAGCAATGTCAAACTCGTAGAAGAAATGACAGACTTAATCACAGGGCAACGCGCGTATGAAGCAAATTCAAAAACAATTCAAACTGCAGATTCTATGTTACAAACGGTCAATGGACTAAAACGATAAAATTTTAGAATCTAAAATCTCCTAATGTGCTTTTCCCAAATCTTATACTTAAAGATGGTGATAAAGCACCCAGCCCGAATATAAGTCTCTAAAAAGATAATCCCAAAAATCACACGCACATCAATTTCATAATACGCACACAAAGACATTGGCAATATGCGCAAAAGCCAAATGCTACAACATTGCAAGAGCAAGGAAAGTTTTGTCGCTCCGCCACCTCGCAAAGCCCCATCTAAGCAAAATATACAAATAAGTGGCACTTGAGATAATCCAACAGCCAATAAATAATACACACTATGTGTAATCACGCTTGATTCTTGACTAAAAAATTTAGAAAACTCCGCGCCAAAAATACAAATCACCAAACCCAAAACCCCCATAATCACACTTGATACAACCAAAATAGTCTTAATAAAATCATACGCCACGCCAATGCGCCCACGCCCCAAGCTCTGCCCCACCAATGCCATAGTCGCTACTTGAAAAGCAAAGCCGGGCATAAAAATCGCGGATTCTATCTTTGAGCCGATTTGAAATCCCGCAATCACATCTGCTCCATAGGAGCTCATAAATTTTTGGATTAAAATAAGTGAAAAAATAGTCAAAAACCGCTCCAATCCAGATGGCAATCCAACAACCAATATGCGTTTGCAATACAAGACATTTGGCACAAAATTAAAACCAAGTGGCTTTTTTCTATTTTTAGAATACTTATCATAAAAAATAAGCGCACTCAAAATCAATACCTCCACATAACTTGTGATAAGCAAACTTAACCCCGCACCAAAAATTTCCAAACTCGGAATCCCCAAAAACTCAACCCCAAAAATAAGGACATAATTAAGTCCGATATGGAGCACAGAAACGACTGCTTTGACATACATTACGCGCTTTGTATCGCCTATGGCAGAAAGTCCTGCTAAACACACACTGCCAATGATATTTCCCGGAATCCCAAGCACACAAATACTCAAATATTCCATTCCTAGTCTCTTTGCCTCTCCACTCACACCCTCGCCCATCCAATCAAAGTAAAACTCACTTGTGCCAAATGCCAGCATACACATTGGAATAGAAGCTAAAAGTGCAACCATAAGACTATTGCCAAGCACTTCACGCAAAGATTCTATCTTTCTACCGCCATAATACTGCGCTACTTGTGCGCTTGTGCCCACAAAAAATATCGTAGTAAGCGCAAAAACCATCATCATAAACCCCATACTCACGCCAAGAGCGATGATATGCTCTTTTGAAAATGAAGCAATCCAATACAAACTCACAAACATACTAAGCACTTCAAAAGAAGACTTAGCAGCACTTGGCAAAGCAATAGAAAAGATTTTTGAAAGTTTTTGATTAAGTGTGTAGTAGTGTTCCATTCTATTTAGGAGAATTTGAAATTACTTCATATCCGTGCTTTTTAAGGTTGGGAGTATTTGAGTAATGCAAAGCAAATCATCAACAAGCCCAAAAAGTGCGTCTGTTTGCACCATATTCGTCCCATCACTTAACGCTTCCTTAGGATTTAAATGTGTTTCTGCAAAAAATCCATCTACACCCACGCTTGCAGCAGCTCTTGCGAGATATGGCACAAACGAACTATCACCGCCACTTTTTCCATTTGCCCCACCGGGCATTTGCACGCTATGGGTTGCATCAAAAATCACAGGGGCAAACCTGCGCATAATCACTAAAGAGCGCATATCCACCACCAAATTCCCATAGCCAAAGCTAGCACCTCGCTCAGTAAGCCAGATTCTGTGCTTAAGAGAATCTTCATAACTCACTTCACTAATGGTATTATCGCGTGTTTTTAATGCCTTTAACACCACATAGCGCATATCAGCTGGATTCATAAATTGTCCCTTTTTAATATTGACTATAGCATTTGTGCGAGCCACTTCTACAACCAAATCCGTTTGACGACACAAAAACGCAGGGATTTGGATAATATCCGCAACTTCAGCAATCGCCTTTGTCTGTGAAGTCTCGTGAATATCGGTGATAATTTTATACCCAAACTCTTTTTTGATTTTTGCGAGAATCTCTAAACCTTTCTCCAAACCCGGCCCACGATAAGAATCTAAACTTGTGCGATTTGCTTTATCAAAACTTGACTTGAAATAAAAATCAATCTGTGGATTTTGCGCTATGGGGGCAAGTTTCTCTGCTGTTTTAGCAAGATTATCATAACTCTCAATCACACAAGGTCCGCTCATTAGAATCATTTTTTGCATATTTTTTCCTTTTTTTAAAGTTTTTCTTTTGGCACGATTGGTTTAAACTCGCGCTTAATCATATTATAGTTTAAAATCTCCCCTGTTTCGATAATATAATACCAACCATATACACTAAGTTCTCCCCTATCAAACTTTTCTTCTACAAATGGATAAGTCATTAAATTCTCTAATTGCAATTCAACATTGATTTGCTCTGCAAGCCAAATCTTTTTTGCCCGTGAACTTGGGTTTTGGGCGAGCACTTTTTGTTTGGCTGGCTCTAAAAGTTTAAGCCATTTTTGCACATAAGGCGCGTCTTTTAGATTCTCCGGTGGCTCAAAAATCGCACTGCACGCACCGCAATTACTATGCCCGCATACGATAATGTTTTGCACATCTAAGATTGTAAGGGCGTATTCAATCGCTGAAGTCGTAGCAAGATAACCGCTACGCATTGAATTAGATTCTGTATATGGCGGGATAATATTGCCAATGTTTCGCACGACAAACAAATCACCAGGGTCAGAATTAGTAATAATATTTGGCACGACACGAGAATCAGCACAGCTAATAAAAAGTGTATGCGGATTTTGTTGTTTTTTTAAACTTTCATACAACTCTTGGTATTCGACAAAATCCTCTTCTTGGAACTTTATAGCTCCTTCAAACAATTCTTTCATTCGCACCTTCTAAAAATTAAAAAATCTAAAGCTATGATTATAACAAATGCAAGTTATAATATCGCCCTTTGTTATATCAAATTTTAAAACACATTATTTTTAGGAGATTGTATGTTTGGAGAAATGGTTGATTTTATTGTGAATTTTATAGGTGCAGCTGGATATTTTGGCATATTTGTTATGATGTTTTTAGAATCAAGCTTTATCCCATTTCCAAGCGAAGTGGTAATGATACCAGCAGGCTATTTGGCATACAAAGGTGAGATGAATATTATTATTGCCGTGTTATGTGGTATTGGCGGGTCTTTGGCTGGTGGATTGTTTAACTATTATCTCGCTGTGGCTTTTGGCAGAGAGTTTCTTATCCGCTTTGGCAAATATTTCTTTTTCACACAAGCAAGTATGGAAAAAATGGAATCTTACTTTGCCAAGCACGGCGAAATAAGCACTTTTGTCGGGCGACTTATAATGGGTGTGCGCCAATATATTTCACTCCCTGCTGGACTAGCACGAATGAATCTAGCAAAATTTTGCATTTATACTTCTTTGGGGGCTGGCATTTGGGTGATTATTTTAAGTGCGCTTGGATATTACATCGGGCATATTTTTGGGCAGGGCTTTGAAGTGGGTAACATTATCCACGCATTTACGGGAAGTGAAATTTCAGAGCAAGAAAGTCAAATTAAGTCCTATGCCAAAACAGCTGGATTTATTACACTTGGTTGTGTAATAGTAGTAAGCGTGCTTTATGTCCTTTGGTGGAAATATAAGAAAAACCACAAATGATTATTTTGTGCTTATAAATTGATAAATTTTGCTATAAGGCAAGTGAGAGAAAAAAAGGAGATAAGGGAATGAAAGTTTTAGGCTTGTTGCTATGTGGTATTGTAT
>CAKVEH010000071.1 GCA_934728205.1 uncultured Helicobacteraceae bacterium | reverse complement strand
TCTTGCGTCTGTTCGCACGAGTGATAAACGACCCATATTGATGTTCCCACCTGTGCCGTTTTTCTTCATCATAATGTTATAGTTACCATTGACTGTCTCAATCGATAGAGGGTCTGCTTTTTTCCCTTGCCCACCAGTCTTGCCCGTAATACCAAAGATAATCCCGCGTCCATCGATACTTCGTAGGTTCAAGCGACCCACATTATCAGTGTAAGCCTCCACACCTGTATCTTGAGTAACCGCGTTAATCGCTGAAATCAAACGACCATCGCTGTCGTTATCTTTAATACCAATAATATCGCCGATAGATTGTCCATTGATATGCACCCCACCTAGGCTACCAGCCTTAATTGCTTTATCACTTGTAGTAATAACACTTGCAAAGCCACGCACACCTGTTTTGTCGCTGTTTTTATTGATAATCTCGGCTAACACACCAAGTCCTGTGCCCGCAGAAGTAGAAACAATCACAGATTCCAAAACCACATCGTTGATACCATCAACATTTTTAAATGTTACTTGCACATTTCCTGTCGATGTAACCACCTGACCTGTTTCGATTCTCGTTTGACCGACTTTACTACTTACCGCTGCACCGATAGAAGCCTTGATACTTTGGTTTGAATACGCACCCACTTGAAATTCTTTGTTAGAGAATGTCCCAGCAAGCAATGCAAGACCATTGTAAGTCGTTGTGTTACCAATGTTGTCCAAACTCTCAATCAAGCGTCTAATATCTGATTGAATCGCTTGACGCGATTGCTTAGATTGTCCATCTTGCGCCGCTTGGACAGCTTTAGTTTTGATGGTGTCGAGGATTTTTGTTTGCTCCGACATCGCTTTATCCGCGATTTGGATAATCCCCATACCATCGTTCGTGTTTCTAATCGCTTGTCCTAACGCGTTTGCCTGTGAACTCAAGCTATCTGCAATCAACATACCAGAAGCGTCATCTGCTGCTTTGTTAATGCGAAGACCTGAGCTTAACTTTTCCAACGAATTCTTAATACCCGTTTGGGTAAAAACTCCCATAACATGCGCATTCATTGCGTTAATGTTCGTATTGACCTGAAAAGCCATTTTTACTCCTTGTGTTTAAATCTTGCGCTTCCGTGCGACAAGTTGTAGTCTAAATCGGGCGAATAAATAAAACTTTAATGGAATTTTGGTAAAATTGCACTAATTTCTACAAAAGGCAAAGATATGAAAATCCCTTTTATTAACCTAAACGCGCAGTATAGAGCCTACAAAGAAGAGATTGATAAGGCTATGGAAAATGTCTTAGATTCTACCCAATACATAATGGGTGATGATATGAATGCGTTGCAAGAGGAGCTGAGCGCATTTTGTGGTGCGAGATACACTCGCGTAGTCTCTAGCGGGACAGACGCACTTTTACTAAGCCTTATGGCACTTGATATTAAAGAGGGTGATGAAGTCATCACTACACCATTTACTTTTATAGCTACTGCAGAGATGATAGCATTACTTGGTGGCAAGCCTGTTTTTGTGGATATAGATGAGCACACTTATAATATCAACCCCGCAAATTTAGAATCTGCCATAACCCCTCGCACAAAAGCAATAATCCCCGTAAGCCTCTATGGACTATGTGCGGATATGGATAGCATTAACTCCATTGCCAATTCTCATAAGATTCCCGTAATCGAAGATGGTTGTCAAAGTTTTGGCGCAAAATATAAGAAAAAATTCTCGTGCAATCTCTCTACCATTGGCACGACAAGTTTCTTCCCCTCTAAGCCTCTTGGGTGTTATGGCGATGGAGGTGCGGTGTTTTGCAACGATGAGAATCTTGATAGCAAAATTGGCTCACTGCTTAATCACGGGCAGACTGCGCGCTATGTGCATAAATACATTGGGCTTAATGCTAGATTAGATTCTCTGCAATGTGCGATTTTACGCGTGAAGCTCAAGCACTTTGCCAAAGAATGCAAGACGCGCGAGCAAAAAGCACAGCACTACGCCAATAATCTAAAGAATCTTATCCTGCCAACTATCGCGCAGGACTATGAAAGCGTATATGCGCAATATTCCGTGCGACTCAATCCACAAATCTCCAAAAATGGGGCAAGGGAGCGTGTATGTGAGCGACTTAACCAAAAAGGTGTGCCGACTGCCGTGCATTACCCCATTCCCTTGCATTTGCAAGAATCTTTGCGCTATCTTGGGTATAAAGAGGGGGATTTCCCTATAAGCGAAAAAATAGCAAAAGAAATTTTTTCACTCCCCTTTAGTGCCTTTCTCTCACAAGAGGAGCAAGATTACATTATACAAACACTTAATGGCATTACAGATTCTCTAAAATAAATATACAAGGCAGATAATGGAAAATAAAGTTGTGCAAATCGGGCTTTTAGGCATTGGTAAAATGGGGCAAAACCACCTACGCAACCTCAATATGCTAAAAAATGTCGAAGTGGGATTTATCTATGATGTCAATAAAGAGCTGCTAGAAAAAACTGCGAATGAATTCTCCCTCAAAGCCCTGCAAAGTGAAGACAAGCTAGATGGCGAAGTAAGCAAAAGTGATGGTGTGATTATCGTTACGCCGACATTTACGCATTATGACTATATCCAAAAAGTCGCTAATCATACCAAACATATCTTTGTCGAAAAGCCCTTAACAGACACACTTGAGACCACACAAACAATCGTAGAAATAGCAAGGCAAAAAAATCTCAACATTCAAGTGGGCTTTATAGAGCGATACAATCCCGCTATTAACACGCTTAAAAAGCTTCTTAAAAACTCCGCAAGAATCTTTAACATTGACTTTACCCGCACAAACAAAATGAGCAACCGCATAACCGATGTCGATGTGGTAATGGATTTGATGATTCACGATATTGATTTGAGTTTGCTTTTTAATGGTGAAGTCGAGGAAATCCACGCGCACGGCGTAGTAATGAATGGAATCATCGAATACGCGCGTGCGAATCTCACGCACAAAAACGGCTCTTTTAGCACCATTACCGCCTCACGCGTAACCGAAAAGAGAATCCGCCAAATCAGCGTAACTTGTGAGGATATGTATGTGGATTGCAATCTTTTAAGCAAAGAAGTGCTTGTCAATAAACAAACCCTTGAGCAACATTTGCATAACATTTCAATTTCCTCTCGCTCAGAATCTATCGAGGTGCGCGCACAAGAAGCCTTGCTTTTAGAATTGCTTGATTTTAGTGAAATGGTGCGAGGCAAGACATTACAAACGCGCCCACCTAATGAAATAGATGGGAAAAATGCGATGCTTATAGCAAGCCAAATCCAAAAACTTATCCACCAAAAAAACAACTAAGGAGAAAAAATGAGTGTATCACCACAAAACACACAAACCAACCAAAAAGCAAAAGAAATCTTTTTATGCTCAATTTGCAATGTAACATCAGGCAACTGCGCAGAAGACTGCAAATACTGCACGCAATCCTCGCATTACAACACAGGCATAAACACTTATAAAAATAAACCGATAGAGCAGATTCTCAAAGAAGCAAAAACGCTAGCAGAGTATGGTGCGCTTGGATTTTGCTTGGTTACCTCAGGTCGAGGGTTAGATTCTAAAAAATGTGAATATATCGCACAAGCTGCTAACGCCATTAAAAAGGCTGATTTGGGATTGCATATTATCGCGTGCTGTGGGAGGGCGGATTTAGATTCCCTTAAATATCTCAAAAAAAATGGCGTGGATAGCTACAACCACAACTTAGAGAGTGCGCAGGAGTTTTTTAGCCAGATTTGTAGCACACACACTTGGGCAGAACGATTTGAGACTTGTGAGAATACCTTGCGTGCGGAGCTTGGATTGTGTAGCGGGGGAATCTTTGGGCTTGGAGAGAGCTGGGAGCATAGAATGAGTTTGCTAAAATCCCTCCAATTGCTTACCCCACATTCAAGTCCTATCAACTTTTACATTGCCAATCCAAATCTACCGCTTGGCACAAAAAAACTTAGCAAACAAGAAGCCCTTGAGTGCGTGATTTTAGCCAGAGAATACTTGCCAAAAACACGCCTAATGATAGCGGGCGGAAGAGAACATATCTTTGGCAAGAATCAAAAAGCCCTCTATGACTGCGGGATAAATGCCGTAGTGCTAGGAGACTACCTCACTACGCAAGGGGAAGCACCAAAAAATGATGTCGCTCGGTTGCGCTCGTATGGCTATGTGCCCGCGCTAAGCTGTCATTAACCTAGTATTGTAGATTTAGAGCAATTGTATTTTGACTCAAAGACAACTTAAGCGGATTGTTTCTTGGCATTATTTAAAATCTCCCAGCAAGTGAGACAAAAAACGCCCTGCCACTCGCACGATAGTAGCTATAATAAATGTGGTTAAAAAGGTTTGTGATATTTGAGCTTACATCAAAATGCTTATTTATCCGCCACCCTAAACGCAAATCCGCAATAGCATAGCTATCTGTCGCTCCATATACACCACTTGGCGTAGGTGTATTGTTCGCGTTTTTATAGGGCTTACTTGCGTATTCCACGCCAAAAGAGCCATAAAACGCCCCCTTATCATAGTTAATCGCCCCATACGCTAAATGCGATGGAATCCCAGCGACCTTGTTACCAATCGTGGCAGATTCCACACTTTTTAAAATCTTAGAATCCATAAAAGTATAGGTTAAATGCACACTCAAACCATAGCCAAAAGGCAACATAAGAGAGCTTTCAATCCCTTGTATGCGATTTTTTCCAAGATTATCATACATTCCTCGCTTTGTGGTATCAGCATAAGTGGTAGAATACTGCATAATCGCATTTGTCGTTGTATTATTAAAATAATACACTTTAAACGCTCCATAATCTTCACCCAAAACAATGTCTTGCTCAAAGCCCACATCAAAACTTATGACATTTTCAGGCTTTAAGCGCGCATTTCCTTTCACAGGTGTGCCATCCGTCAGCTTTCTATTACTAAACATTTGTGAGAAAGTCGGTGCTTTAAAAGCCTGCCCAAATGATGTCTTAAACCGCGTTATATCGCTTGGAGCGTAGTTTAAAGATACCTTAGGGCTAAAGCTTTGCTTGGTATTTGTAGCGTAATTATCTGCATCTTTATATATGCCATAGCCCCTCCAATAGTCATATCTCGCCCCGATATTTGTGCTAAAATGCTCCCCAAAGCTCCCCTGCCACTCGCTAAATACTCCCACACTTGCACTTTTTCCGCCTTGCGAAGTCGCCCTGCCCTGAGATGCCGAGCCAAAATCTTTCCAATTTGCTATGTAGTCTTTTGTCTGCGTGTAAATATTGTGCCGATACTGCACACCGCTTAAGATTCTGTGATTTTCACTCACACTTGCAAGGTAGAGTAAATCAAGGTTGTTTGTCTCATATCGGTGATTTGTTTGTGAGCCTACACCGCCATTTATGCTTGTATTCGCACTGACAGGGGTTTTACCGCCATCTGGGTTATTAAACTTATCCCACCCATCAATGCGTGAAAACTTCACTTCTATATGACTATCATTTGGTAGATAATGCTTATAGCCAACCGCACTCACTAGCTGATGATACTGCTCTTTGCCGATATGTCGCCCATAGAGAATGGGGGCTGGTTTATTTTTATCCACATCGCTATTTTGCCCATAGCTTGGCTTGCCATCTTTGGTTAGAAATGTGCGTTGATTTTTATGATCATAGCTATACATATTCCACCGCACATAGCCACTCAATGTCCCCACATCGCCAATGTCATACTCCGCTTTCAAAGCACTATCATAAGTTTGATACGCCTGATTCCCCATATCGCCGATATTATACTTCATCGCTCCTGTGTTAGAATCTAGCGTAGGCTTCCAACCTTGATAGTCATTTATATTACTGACTACGACAGAATCTGCCGCATAGCCTTGTGAATTTGTCGTGCCAAAAGAGAGTTTCACTCGTAGTTTTTTCTCTAAAAACGCATCGCCCACACTCGCATATCCACGGAATGTATTCTTTGGGGCAAACTCCGTGCCTAGTGCGCTCCCATAGCCAAAACTCGCCCTTGTCTCAAAGGCTGTTGGCATACTTGTGATGAAGTTAATCGCCCCAGCAACCGCACCACTGCCATAAATATTTGAAAATGCCCCTCGCACCACCTCCACCTGCTCTATATCATCAGCACTCATCGCTGTTAGCATTTTGGTGTTGTTATTTATGTCATTGAGCATAATGCCATCAACCATTATCGCCGCACCGCTTAATCCGCGAATCTTCACGCCATCAAAGGTATCCATACCACGCGATTTACTCTGCTGCAGCCCCTCAAATCCACGCAATGTATCGCTAAATTTGTAATTTGGACGAAGATTGATTTGCCTTTGTGTAACCACACTGACATTGCCCGGAGCCTCGTTGATAGGTGTATCCACACGCGAAGCACTCACTATGCTTTTATCAAGTTTTACAGGGATTTCATCTTGTGCTAAAGATACACCTATCACGCTTAGTATTATTAAAAAAAAAATACTATTAACTTCATTGTGCTACGCCTTTTTCTCACTTACGATTTGGACGATATTATCCCCCACCATAAGCGCGATTTTTTCCATAAATTCCGCTGGACTTGTGAATCCTACGCAAGAGCAGTTTATCTCGCCTAGCACGAATTTATCTTTGCCTGCTGAATCTGTATCAAGGATAAAATCCGCCGTCCAAATAAGAGGCAAATCATAATTACCAAGTTTTGAGCGAATCTCAGGCAACTGCGCTAAAAACCAATCAATCAAACTCTGCCAATCTTTTGGCTCATCATAGCGATATTTCGCCCCGCTAAAAAGTGTCGCAGAGAACGCATCGCCACCTTCCGCT
>CAKVEH010000070.1 GCA_934728205.1 uncultured Helicobacteraceae bacterium | reverse complement strand
TGCTTTGATAAAAGTGTTAGTTTTGTTGATTATGTGCAAGGCACTCTCACTTGGGAATCAAATGCCAATAGTGAATGTAAAGAGGCTTTAAAAAAACATTTTCATATTATTAAAACCTTTGTTGATGAGGTATTTGGAATGGGGACAAAAATTAGCGTGGCAAAAAGCCAAACAAATGAGGACAATACAAATACTCAATCAAGCAATCAAGATGCCGCTAATGCTAGTGATATTCAAGGCGACATACAGCAAAAAAGCTTTTATGATGAGGGTGATAAGGAATTTTTTCGCCAAAATAAAGATATTATCAGTGGTATAGAGCAGCATTTAGGCATTAAAAATGTCATAAAATCTTAATCTACAACAAGGAGTGCAAAATGGAAGTGTATCAAAGTTTTAAGTTGGCAAAAAACGATTTAAGTAGCTTGTGTGCGTGTTTGGAGGATTTAAATAAAAAACATCCACATATTTTTTTCTTGCTTAATGGGGATTTAGCAAGCGGTAAAACCACCTTAGTCAAAACTTTTGTGAAAGTAAAAACGGGCAAAGACCTTGCTACTTCGCCCACTTACAATGTCTCACAGGATTATGATGGGCAAATTTTCCATTATGATTTTTATCAAAGAGATTTTACTCATTTGCTTGAGGCTGATTTTTTAGAGCTTTTTGAGCGCGTGGGTGTTCACTTTATAGAATGGGGAAGCGAACATCTTAAGGATTTTTTAAAAAAATGCAATTTTGTGGCATTTAACATTGACATCAATGCTGGTGATTCTCAACAAAGGGAGTATATCATTTCTTATGAATAGTCTGCAAGCGCGTGAATTAAGCAAACTTATCAAACGAAATAAAATTGTCTCTGACATTTCATTAGAGCTCAATAGTGGTGAAATAGTGGGACTTTTAGGACCAAATGGTGCGGGCAAAACTACTACATTTTATATGATTTGTGGGCTTTTGCATCCAAGTAGTGGCGAGGTATTTTTAAATGGAAAAGACATCACTAATATGCCATTGCATTTGCGTTCAAATCTTGGCATTGGATACTTACCACAGGAATCTAGTATTTTTAAGGACTTAAGCGTGGAGCAAAATTTAATGCTCGCAGCCGAAGCAAGCATTAAAAGCACAAAGGAGCGTAAAATCCGCATAGAGCAAATGCTTGAGGAATTTAATATCGAGCCAATTCGTGGGCGAAAGGGCGTGAGCCTTAGTGGTGGAGAGAGAAGACGCGTAGAAATCGCCCGTGCATTGGTAAAAAATCCAAAGTTTATTCTACTTGATGAGCCTTTTGCTGGAGTTGACCCAAAGGCGGTGGTGGATATTCAAAATATTATTTTAAAACTTACAGAACTAGAAATTGGAGTGTTAATAACCGACCACAATGTGCGTGAGACACTCTCAGTCTGCCATAGAGCCTATGTGATAAAAAGTGGTGCATTGCTCGCAAGCGGGAATGCAGATGAGATCTATCAAAATGCTTTGGTGCGAAAATATTATCTTGGGGAGCATTTTAAAGTATGAGTGTAGGTGGGAAATTACGAAATAATGTAACCATAAAACCGCGTTTATCACAAACGCTAAAAAATTGGTTGCCTATTTTACAAAGCGGGGCAAATGAGATTGAAGAAGTGCTCCAAAATTACAGCGAGGAAAACCCCTATGTCCAAATCCAATCTCAACGCACACAATCCATAGCACCCAAACAAGGCGGTAGCAAGAAAACACAAAGTCAAAAAAACTCTATAACAGACAAAATAGAATCTCTTAGTGTGAGTGAGCAAGATTTGTATGAATTGCTTTTTGAGCAAATTACACCAAAACTTTTTCCCACAACAGATTCTCAAAGGATTGCGTATTGCATTGCTGAGAATCTTAATGCAAGTGGATTTTTAGAGGGAGATATAAGCGAGTTGGCTAATGAGGTTGGCGTGAGTGTGGAGGACTTTGAGCGCGTGAGAGCAAGATTTAGCTATTTAGAGCCTTGTGGAGTAGGGGCGCGTGATATTGTAGAATCATTGTATTTTCAACTCCAAGAGAGTGATTTAGATGGGCAGGCATTTGAACTTGCAGCAAAGATTATTAAGGATTTAGAAAACCATAAAAATTTCAAAAATCACCCAGAGTATGAAAAAGTAATGTGTACTATTAAAAGCTTTAAGAATCCTCCAGCATCAGATTTTAGTGAAAAGGTCCCAGAAGTTATCCCAGATATTTTTATTTTTGAACGATTAAAAGAGGATTCGTTGCAACACATTTATGAGCTTGATGTAAGTGTAAATGATATGTATTACCCTAAAATCGTGATTGAACACCAAGATTTTGGCGCGCAAAAAGAAGCACAAGAGTTTTTTAAAACAAAGATTAAAGAAGCAAAAGACTTAGTTGATGCACTTGATATGCGTAAGGCTACGATTCTAAAAATCGCCCTAGCCTTAAGAGAGAATCAATATGACTTTTTTAAAGGTGGTGAAATCCGTCCAATGAAACTAAAAGATATAGCCCAAGATTTGGGTTATGCTCCTAGCACGATTTCTCGAGCCATTGCAAATAAATATTTAGAATGCGATAGAGGGATTTTCCCCATTAAGAGCTTTTTTACCGCAGCTATTGATAGTGATACTTCAAATGCTTCGATAAAGGATTATATTTTAGGGTTAATCAAAGGTGAGGATAGGAAAAAGCCTCTTAGCGATTTAAAGATTCTAAAAATCGTAGAGGAGAAGTTTAGCGTGAAGATGGTGCGTCGCACGATAACCAAATATCGCCAACAACTTGAGATAGCAAGCTCAAGCGAGCGAAAAAGACTTTATGAAATCGAAGTGGAGCGTGTGCCAGCTACAAAATAGACTAAAAAAGCGATGGTTGGGCAGGTGATTCTTGGTCTTTTTGCTCTGACTTATCATTTCTTGTGGCAATCGCCATTAACACTATACCAAGTATCACGGCAATGCTTGAGGCAATTAAAATTGAAATTTTAGACATATCAATAGCACTCATATCATCTACATAAGCCAAGTTTGCTACGAATATTGACATTGTGAATCCAACACCAGAAATCGCTCCAACAGCAATAATGTGAAAATTACTCAAGCCATCTGGGCGCACGGAGAGTTTGAGCCTCTCTCCTAAAAATGCAAAGAGGAAGATTCCAATGGGCTTGCCAATGACTAAGCCAAAAATTGTCCCAAGCATTACGCCATCAAGCGTTAATTCAATATGAGAATCAATGCTTACGCCCGCATTCATAAACGCAAAAATAGGCACGATAAAATACGCACAAATCGGCTGAAGAGCGTGCTCGATACGCAAAAGTGGATTTTGAGCGTAGCGTGAATAAGTGCCAATGCTATCAAGCATATAGACAAGCTCACTTGCTTTTGCCATATTGACATTTCTAGCACCAGGCGATGAAGTCATAAAACCTTTGATATTAAGCCAAGTGGATTTCCAAAAACCTATTTTTTCTCTTTCTTGGATGTTAGTTATATCTGCACCATCATTAGTAACGCGCTTTATGCGCTCAAATTCACCTAACATATTGGCAAAATACTTACGATTGACACGCGTCCTACCCGGAATGGCAAAGGCGAGAATCACTGCGGCAATGGTTACGTGGATTCCGCTAAATAGAATACATACCCATAGCGCAATGCCAAGTAAAAAATAAATAGAAATATACTTAGTATCGCGGTAATTGCAATATCCCAAAAGCCCAATCACTATCAATGAAAGATAAATCCAAAACATATCGATATGTTGAGAGTAAAAAATTGCAATCACACTTATCGCGCCTAAATCATCTGCCACAGCAAGCGTAACGAGAAAAATCTTAACAATTTTTGGCACACGCTCACCAAGCATAAGAATCACACCAAGAGCAAAGGCTGTATCCGTGCTCATTGCGATGCCAAAGCCCTTTTCAAAAGGCGTGCCAGAAGTAAATTGCAAATAAAGCACAATAGGCGCGATGATACCACCAATAGCCGCTAAAACAGAAAAACTCACTTTCTTAAAGCCCGCCAACTCACCATAAAGCACCTCTCTTTTCATTTCTAAACCGACAAGTAAAAAGAAAAATGACATCAATACATCATTAACAAAATGCACGAGTTCAATCTTTGGCTCAAAGTTACCAAGTGCAATTCCTAATTCAAATTTTTGTAGCCAAAAATACACTTCTTTATACGATGAGTTTGCTATAAGCATTGCAAAGAGCACGCACACGGCAAGTAGCACACCACCAAACGATTCGTGCTTGATAAAAAGGGTAAGTCCATTTTGGAGCTTGTCTTTAAGATAGGAATAGCGGCGAGTGGTATTTACACCATTGCGCTGAGATTGTGTTTCTACCATTTGAACCCTTAGAGTTAAAATATCTTTGCAAGGTCTGCTACCAAAATTTAAACATTGTATTTAAGCAAACATTGAAAAAACATTTTATTAAAGTAATTTGGTAAAAGTTTTATATCCAACTTGCCTTTAACTTCTAAGGCACAAATGTCAAAGTAATAGTATTAGTTAAAATGTGAATTTTAGACTTCCCTAGATTCTATCAAACATTATAGAATCTAGTTTGATAAAGTCTAGCCATTAAGCACATTGTTAAGCTTTTCTTTTAATGCGCTTTCGCTTACTGCACCAATGATTTGGTCAATCACTTCACCATCTTTAATGAAAAATATTGTAGGAATGCTCCGCACACCAAACTTTGCTGCTAGATTCCCCTCTTCATCAGTATTAACCTTGCAAATCTTTGCTTTACCCTCATATTCCTCAGCAAGTTTGTCAATCACAGGCGAGAGCATTTTACAAGGACCACACCAAGGCGCCCAAAAATCCACTAATGATATACCACTTGAAATCTCTTGGTCGAAATTATCTTCTTTTAATTCGATATATTTTCCCATTATTTTCTCCTCATAAGTTTAATCGAACCTTTTTGCGGGTTTGTCCTTGCATTATAACAATAAAAATTAACATTTTATGGTTTTTTGCAAGAAAAACTATCATTTTAAGGCAGAAATACAACTGCGCAAATATCCATAATACAACAACAATATTTTATAAAAATGATAGGAAATTTTTTGTATTAAAGTAAGGTTCTTTTGGAATAAAACTTGCTTTGCTCTCAACATTGTAAATTCTCTAAAAAAGGATAGGTATGTTACGCTCGTTATGGTCTGGTGTTAGCGGTATGCAGGCACATCAAATTGCTCTTGATGTAGAAAGCAATAATATCGCAAATGTAAATACGGTCGGTTTTAAATACTCACGCGCTTCATTTGTGGATATGCTCTCTCAAGTTAAGCTTATTGCTACTTCCCCATATAAAAATGGTTTGGGTGGTATGAATGACTTTTCAGTAGGTCTTGGTGTGAGCATTGATGCGACTACAAAGGTGTTCTCACAAGGAAATACACAAAATACTGATGTGAAAACAGATATTGCTATTGAGGGTGATGGATTCTTTATCATTAGCCCTGATAGAGGCACTACGCACAATTACACAAGAAATGGAGAGTTTCTCTTTGACGCAAATGGGAATCTTGTAACCACAGGTGGATATGTAGTGCAAGGTTGGGTTCGCGGAGCATTACAGAGTGAAGAGACTGCTAATATGAGTGAATATGATTTCTTTAGAGTTGATAATACAGGACCTGTGCGTAATATACAAGTATACCCCGGTATGGTTATGCCAGCACGCACCACTTCGACCGTAACGCTTCGAGCCAATCTGAACGCTGGTAGGCGGACAGAAGCACCAATGGATATTGCTGCGCTTGATTCCACTACTTATACCTCTGCTAATGGGGAAGAGCCGATGTATGACTCAAGAGGGCGAATGACGCAAGTTGGTGAAGACCTTGGTGTGCTCTTTAATGGTGATGGAGATGCGTTCGCGCTTAATGAGAATCAAGGCATTTGGGTAAGTTATAAAAACTCTGTCATTCGCCATAATGTCGTGCCGACTGACGAAGTGAGCACCATTAGCATTAACGGCGAAAATATAAGTTTTAGCAATGATTCTGGATTATCTGGGATGAGTAGCTTGCTTGCGGCTCAAAATGCTATCAATGGGTATCGTGATAAAACAGGTATCGAGGCGTATGTGGATAATGGCGTGCTACGCTTAGAGAATAGAAATATGCTTGATGGTGGTGAAAAACTTAAAAACATCAGAATCACAAAAGGTGGCACAGGTGTTTTTGCAGAGTTTAAAGAAGGTGAAGAGGACATTACAGCGTTTAGATACCGCTATACTTTTGCGAGCGATGCAGATTCTACCACAGGGCAATTTAGGACGACAGAAGATTTGCGTGCGCTTATGCAATACGATGCAAATATGATTAAAAACCCAGAAATAGAGTATAAAGAAAGCACAGCAAGCGTGTCTGTAACGGTGAATAATTATGGAATGTTTGAAATACTCAATAAAGACGATGGCACTGATGAGAGACGCAATCTTAATATTTATGTGAGCGCGCACGCATCCGGGCAGGTAACATCTAATGTGTTGTTTAAAGAAACAATGCGCGCGCTTAATAGCTCTCAATTCCTTGAGGGAGGCACACCTATTTCATCTGGTAAAATTTATAAATCAACCCACGCCACAAGTGTGGATATAGTCGATAGCTTGGGAACTAAACACAATTTGCGTTTTGAGTTTTGGAAGACTGGTCCTGCGGAATGGAACTTTAGGGCGGTCGTGCCTGAGCCTGCGCAGTTTTTAGGTGGGACAGCACAACGACCTAATATTTTTGAGGGCGGTAGAGCGAGCTTTAATAGCGATGGAAGTTTAGCTGGTATGAATCCACCTGTCGTGCAACTAGACCCTAAAAATGGAAGTAATCCTATACGAATCGAGTTGAAGTTTGGAGCAAATCAAACTTTTGGTGGCTTGACAAGTGTGGATAAGGTCTCTGAAACTTATGCAATTAACCAAAATGGTTATCAAGCGGGAGATTTAATGGATATTCGCTTTGATTCTAATGGGACATTGCTTGGTTCATTTAGCAATGGTAAATCTATCGCCCTCGCACAAGTAGCAATGGCAAACTTTGCTAACTCCGCAGGTTTGCAAGCTGAGGGTGGAAATGTATTCTCTCAAACAGGTAACTCTGGTGAGCCAATGATTGGTGCTGCAAATAC
>CAKVEH010000069.1 GCA_934728205.1 uncultured Helicobacteraceae bacterium | reverse complement strand
AGTGATGAGCGAAAAAGAGGCAAAAGACATTGGTAAAAAACTTAAAAAAGGGCAGTTTAGCTTTGAGGATTTTATAACTCAAATGGAAAATATCAAAAAACTTGGCTCTGTGAGCTCTATACTCTCAATGGTGCCTGGGCTTAATAATGTGGCAAGTGGGCTAAAAGATGTAGATTTAGACAATTCTAAAGAAGTAAAAAATATTAAAGCAATGGTAAATTCTATGACGCGCAAAGAAAGAGAGAATCCAGAAATTTTAAATGGCTCGCGCCGCAAAAGAATAGCACAAGGAAGTGGGCTGGAAGTCCAAGACATCAATCGCATTATTAAGCAGTTTGATAATGCGCAAAAAATGGCAAAAAAACTCAGCCAAAAAGGTGGTATGCAGGAGCTTATGGGTATGCTTGGCGGGGCAAAAATGCCAATGAGGTAGCATAATAAAGGCTGAAGTTTAGACAAAATATAAGGCGCATTTAAGCAAAAATAGTTTATAATCCGCATTTTTGTTTGTCTTTAAGGTATAATGCCAAACAATCCTAAAGATAGACAGGCATAAAAACAACAAGGAGAAAATATGGCAACCGTAATTCGTTTGACAAGAATGGGGCGCAAGAAAAAACCTTTTTATCGCATAGTCGTTACAGATTCTCGTAAGAAGCGTGATGGAGGCTGGATAGAATCTATCGGGCATTACAACCCACTAAGTGAACCTGTGGTGATAAAGTTTGATGCAGAGAGATTGGCGTATTGGAAAAGTGTGGGGGCAAAGATGAGTGAGCGCGTAAGCAAGATAACATCCTCAAAGTAGCTGTTGTATTGTTAAAATCTAAAATAAACACACAAAAAAATTAGGAAAATATGGGTATGGTAGAGACTTTTGTTGAGAAATACACACAAAAAATCGTAACAAAGCCAGATTGCATAAAAATCCAAAGCCGTGTGGATAGAGATTCCAAAGGACTAAGTTTTAAAGAGATTTGTATATTTGCTCACCCTAACGATGTGGGACGGCTTATTGGTAAAGAAGGCAAGATGATTAGTTCGCTTAAAACGCTCATATCAGGAGCAAAAGCCAAAGATGGACAAAACTATAAAATCATCATCAAGCCCACGCAGCAATAAACCTACCTGCTTGGATATACAAAATCAAAAACTCCTTATCGGTATATTTGGTCGTAGTATCGGTATAGATGGGAGTTTGCGACTTTTTATATACAGCGACTTCCCTCAAGTGTTAAAAAAAGGTCGTGAGTTTCTTAGCTCTTCTTTGCAATATCCCACGCTTCACATTCGCTCTTGTGCGTTTCCAAAGGCATTGTTAGATTCTCATATATCAGAATCCACCCGTGCAAAAGAGTTTGCTAAAATTGCCTTTGAAGAAATTACCACCAAAGAGCAAGCACAGATTCTCACCAATCATAAACTTTACTCTACTTTAGCACAAAGCAAGGAGCAATGTGAGCTTAGCGATGGGGAGTTTTTTTGGTGTGAGATTATTGGGTGTGAAGTGGTTGAAGATTCTTTGTTGCTTGGGGAAGTGAGCGATATTGAGCGCATAGGAGATATTGATTATTTGTGTGTGAAGTCTTGCGTCCCTAATGCGTCAAAGAGTTTTTTGCTCCCATATACACAACGATATATTATAAGCACTGACATACAAGATAAGCGCATAGAGGTGCGCTATGGACTTGATATTTTGCGGAGTAGTTAAATGCTTCAATATAGTTTTTTTACACTTTTTCCTCATCTCATCGCGCCGTATTTTAAAGATTCTATATTAAAGCGTGCGATTGATAACGGGTTGTTAGGCGTTGAATGTATTGATTTTAGAGATTTTGCGCAAAATGTGTATAAAAAGGTGGATAATCCACCAATAAGTGGTGGAGCGGGGCAGGTTATAGGCTTTGAAGCGTTGGCTTATGCCTTGCAAGGGTATCTTAATTCTCATATTATTTTTTTGAGCCCCTGTGGCAAGCCATTCACACAACAAGATAGCGTGCGCCTCGCTAAAAAAAATCATATCAGTTTTGTTTGTGGGCGGTATGAGGGCTTTGATGAGCGATTAGTGGAATCTTTTGGCGATGAAGTTTTTAGTGTGGGAGATTTTATTTTGACGGGTGGGGAGCTTGGTGCGTTATGCCTCGCAGATTCTATTGCGAGGCAGGTAAGCGGTGTGCTTGGCAATGAAGAGTCGTTGCGCGGAGAAAGTTTTGAATCCAATATGCTACAAGCTGTAAGTTTTGCAAAAAATTCATCAAAAATGCAACAAAATTTACAAAAATTTACAAATTTTTATGTTCCTTTAGAATTTTTAAAGGGAAATCATAGTAAAATCACGGACTTAAAAAACCGCTTAGCAATGTGTAAGACTAAATATTTTCGCCCAGATTTGTGGCGTAAGCACACAAAGCAAGGCAATCAAGGAAGCATAAATGAAAAATCGATACATACAAAATTTTGAAAAAGCGCAAATTGGCGATAAGAAAGTCCCAGAGTTTAAGGCTGGAGACACTTTGCGACTTGGCATTAAGATTCAAGAGGGCGATAAAAGTCGTATCCAAAACTTTGAAGGTGTGTGTATAGCTATACACGGCGGGAGTGTGGATACAACTTTTACCGTGCGCAAAATTGGTGCGAACAATGTAGGGGTGGAAAAGATTTTTCCATTGTATAGCGAGAGTTTAGATTCCATACAAGTATTACGCAAGGGGCGTGTGCGCAGAGCGAAGTTGTATTACTTGCGTTCTCGCAGTGGCAAGAGTGCTCGTATTAAAGAATTACGCAAAGAGGTAAAATAAGATTTCTACAAAGAAGTATTAATGTAGCAATTTAACTATGATGTATGGTAATTGTGCTTTATCTAAAAAAGTTAAAATTTAAGGATTTTTGAGTGGATTTTATCAAGCAAATTCCAGCAATAATCTTACAAAAAGACAGCGTGAGTGGGGATAGCACGACAAAGCAATCAAGTGATTATGTCATTACCGAGCAACGCATCGCGCTGTATCTCAATGGGCAAAAACTCCTCTCTACAATGTCGCTCCCAAAAGACCAAGACGCCCACGCGGTAGGATTTTTAATGAGTGAGGGCGTGATAGAATCTGCCAAAGACATCACACATATCGAAGTGGCACAAGATGGCCTAAGCGTGTCTGTGGAGGCAAAAATCAATGAGGAAAAAATCGTCAATCTGTTCCACGAAAAGACGCTTACTTCTGGCTGTTGTGTCGGAGTGAGTGCAAATTTTGAGGGGAAAATTATCCAAAAATTCATCTCCACGCCACTTCACTTACCACTTCCCCGCCTGTGGAATCTTATTGAAAACTTTGAAGTAGATAGTGATTTGTTTGCTAAGACAGGTTGCGTGCATAGAGCGATACTTGTGTTGAGTGATGAAAGCAGGATTGAGAGTGAAGATGTGGGGCGACATAATGCCATTGATAAAGTCGTTGGCAAGGCGCGTTTGCAGGACATTGATATTAGCGAGGCGGTTTTGGTAGTGAGTGGGCGACTTTCTATGGAGATGATAATAAAGGCAGCGATGCACGATATTGCGATTGTGATTTCGCGTTCTGCGACTACGGAGCTTGGCATTAAAGCAGCTGCACTGCTAGGAATCACGCTTGTTGGGTTTGCGCGAGGCAATCGATGTAATATTTACACTCACCCGTATAGAATCTTAGGCGAGCAAGGTATGGTAGATTCTCATAATAAGACAACCAAAGCCAAAGAGAGAGAAAAGGAAGCAAAAAAGCTGTTTTGCAATATGTGATTTGTTAAAAATAAAATGCGTAGTGTTTCTAAATTTTTATAAGAAAAATGCGAATTTAAGCGTATTTTAAGGCTTTATAACGCACAATTTTGATTATCTTACTTAAAAAGGATTAGAATGAAAAAAATATTTTCTTTTCTATTGCTTAGTGCATTTTTAGGATTTGTAGGTTGTGGTAGTGGCTCTAAAACACCAGAAGATGCGGCGATACGCATTGCTAAATATACCATTGATGGCGATATTGACAAGGTGATAAAAGAAGTTCGTGATAGAGATGGCAAACCATTTGGCGACAAAGAAAGAATTGCACTTATGAATCAAAAACTCGCAAGCATTAGTGAGCAGTGGAAGCAAAATGGCGAGGTTAAAGCCATTAAAACACAGAATCTTGAGTATAAAGAAGACACCAAAGCAAGCGTGGAAGTGGTGGTAGAATTTAGCAATGGAGCAGTTGAAACGGAGCGATATAGCAATATTTGGCTTATTGATGGAGAATGGCGCGTAGTGTTTATGTTTTAGTAGGTGAAGCACCGCATATTTTAAGATTAAGTCATTGGAGATAGGTTGCGAGCTAGCAAGTTTTTCCATACACAGAAGAGATTTATTGTTGTATTTGCCTTAGTGCTTATTGCTTGTCTTTGTGTGTTTGTCATTGTCTTTAAGCCTAATCAAAGCACCAAGAGAACCCCAGCGGACATTGAATCAATCGCGTTAAAAATTAGCCAAAATGCAGAAGTTGGGGATTTAATTTTCCGTAAAGGGCTAAACACTGAGAGCGATATTATCACATATATTAGTCGTTCTCCTTTTTCACACATTGGTATGGTTGTTTCATTAGAGCCGTTTTCTGTCATTCACGCGACTACCGATGATGATAAAAATGCACCAAATCAGGTAATTATTAGTTCTTTAAAGGATTTTTTAGCGCAAGCGCAAGCAGTTGGGCTAAGGAGACTTGACTTGCCTCAAGAGATTCGCATTGCTATGGCTCGTGATTCTTTGCGTTATCTTGCTAAGCCTTTTGTGCTAAGCACGGATTCTACGCGTTTTTATTGCACGACATTTTTGCTCGAAGTGATTGCACAGCAAACAGAATTTGAGGTGGATTTTATCAATGTGGATTTTGCATTTTTGGGTGGGGAGTATTTGTTTCCAAGCGCATTTTGGAATCACCAAAAAACACTTAAAGTCCTTGAAGTAAGTGAATTTTAGATTCTTATCAATGTATTGTAGCCTAAGTTTTATCAATGAGAAATAAATCTTAAAACACGCATTATCCAAACTTTTAGTATAATTTTTGCATTTTTAATGAGACTTTGGAGTGAAAATGAAAAAATATGTCGTAGGCATCGTGGGTGCGAGTGGTGCAGTGGGAGAGGAGATTCTAAAGATTTTAGAAGAGCAAGATTTCCCTGTGAAAACAATCGTGCCTCTAGCGAGTGCGAGAAGTGCTGGTGAGCTTGTAGAGTTTAAGGGCAAGAGCTATGAGATTTTAGAGACTACCGATGAAGTGTTTGCTAAGCAGGGCGTTGAAATCGCGTTTTTTTCTGCTGGTGGGAGTGTGAGTGAGCGATTTGTGCCATCAGCAGTGCGTGCAAAAGCCGTAGTGATAGACAATACGAGCTTTTATCGTATGGATAGCGATGTGCCATTGGTCGTGCCTGAAGTCAATCCGCAAGACATTGCATTGTGGGAGAAGCGTGGAATCATCGCTAATCCAAACTGCTCGACAATCCAAATGGTGCAAGCCTTAGCCCCACTACATAAAGAATTTGAAATCACACGCGTAGATGTAAGCACCTATCAAGCGGTCTCTGGCGCGGGAAAAAGCGGAATGGAAGAGCTTGTCTTGCAAATGCAGAAATTTTTTGCCTTTGAGCTTGATTCTATTTTGCCAAGCGTTTTCCCACATAGAATCGCGCTTAATGCTATCCCACATATTGATGTATTCCAAGATAATGGCTACACTAAAGAAGAGATGAAAATGATAAAAGAAACACAAAAGATTATGCACGAGGATTTTGCGATAAGTGCCACTTGCGTGCGCGTGCCAATCTTGCGAAGCCATAGCGAGAGCATTAGCATAACTTGTAAAAAAGAAGTAACTTGCAAGCGCGCGCAAGAAGTGCTAAAATCCGCACCAAATATCGTGCTGCTCGATAATCCAAGCGCAAACCTCTATCCAATGCCAAGTGTCGCTACTGATACCGATGAGACTTATGTAGGGAGAATCCGCGTGGATTACTTTAACCCTCACATTTTGCATTTTTGGTGTGTCGCTGACCAGATTCGTGTTGGTGCAGCGACAAACGCGGTGAGAATCGCACAAAAATGGATTTCATTGCAAAAGGATAAATGATGATTTTTGTTGATGCGTGCTTTAGGAAGCAAACGCCTTATATGCCTATTTGGCTAATGCGTCAAGCAGGGCGATATTTGAGTGAATATAAAGCGACAAGAGCACAGGCGGGGAGCTTTTTAGATTTATGTCAAAATGTCGCGCTTGCAAGTGAGGTTACGCTTCAGCCTGTGGATATTTTGGGTGTTGATGCTGCGATTTTGTTTAGCGATATTTTGGTTGTGCCATTAGAAATGGGATTAGATTTGCAGTTCCTTGCAGGAGAGGGACCGAAATTTTCACAAACTATCCAAAATGATAGCGATATAGATAGGCTTAAAGTTGGTGCGTTTAAAAATCTTGAGTATGTCTATGATTGTGTGAGTTTAACTCGCTCAAAACTCCCCAAAGATAAAGCACTTATTGGGTTTTGTGGTTCGCCTTGGACGCTGGCGACTTATATGATTGAGGGCGAGGGGAGCAAGACTTACACAAAGAGCAAAAAAATGCTTTATACTAATCCCAAACTCTTACATAAACTTCTTGCAAAACTAAGCGATGAGCTCAAAGGCTATCTCTCTAAGCAAATAGAATCTGGCGCGAATGCAGTGCAGATTTTTGATAGTTGGGCGGGTGCATTAGAGTGTAGTGCGTATATGGAGTTTAGTTGGCGTTATATGAGCGACATTGCGCATTTTTTGAAAGGCAAGTATCCTAATGTCCCTGTAATGCTATTCCCCAAAGGAATCGCTGGCTTTTTAGGGCATATCAATGGGGATTTTGATGTCTTTGGCGTGGATTGGAGCACGCCTATGGAGCTTGCGAAAGCAAGACTTGGGAGCAAATATGTCTTACAAGGGAATCTAGAGCCCACGCGCTTGTATGATAGAGAGTCGATGATAGAGGGCGTGGAGGAGATTTTACGCGTAGTGGGCGATGAACCCCATATCTTTAATCTCGGGCACGGAATGTTGCCAGACTTGCCAAGAGAGAATGCCATAGAGCTTATACAAATCGTGCATAAGAAAACGAAGCGTTAAAATTCTAAGTTTTGTTTAGGCAAGGATTTGTAAGAGAATTTAGAGTGCTTTGCCAAGCAGGGTTTCAACGCCTGTTTTTATCATCTCATACACCATTTC
>CAKVEH010000068.1 GCA_934728205.1 uncultured Helicobacteraceae bacterium | reverse complement strand
CCCATAAACTCATCATCACGCCACATTATGCGTGGGCTTATGATAAGGCAAGGGCGCGTTTAATCGATGGAGTGAGAAAAAATATACAAGAATTTGTAAAAAATAAAGTATAATCACGCGCATTTTTAATAATACTAAACAAGGATAGAGAATGAAAAAACTCACAGGATTACTCCTAAGTGGCACGACATTAGTAAGTGCAATGGAAGTAGATATAAACCCTTTTGGTTACCTCACAGCAGGATACAATCAACGCAACGACTTTACACTAAGTGCGCGAAGTGGTGCGACATTTGATTTTGGAAGTAGTGGATTTAGCATAGGGCTTGGTGCGATTGGTGCGTGGAATATCCCACTAGATACTCGGAGTTCTGCAAGCGTGGGGGATATTTCTGATGCCTATGTCAAATACAAAAAAGGCGCGAGAGAAGATGATGGCTCTCAAAAGGCACATATAGAAACAAGTCTTGGGCGGTTTAATAGCGATTATTTAATGCTACCTTGGGTGGCTGGCAATGTGCAAGGACTTGGTGTGGCATATTCAATCACCAATCGCTTTGATATATACGCGTTGTATGCAAACTCCTATCTCAATACAGGATACAAAAGAGGACAGATTGGTGCGGTATATGGAAGTGCGCTTGGTTCGCTTGTGCCTTATAGCCCAAATTCTAAAAATAGCTCTGTGGGTGGCGAGGTAATAACAGGTGGCGTGCGATTTAGCAACCAAAATATTTTGTTTGATGTTTTTGGCTTACTCAACACAAAGTTCCCACCTAATAATACTGCTACCCCCACTTACACAGGTGCTTCGTTGCTTTGGCAGGCTGGGGCGGTGGCAAGTTTTGAGATTGGCTCACAAAATGTGAAATTTCAAACAAACCTAAAAGGACTAGCCCAATATGGCAACACTGACCAAAGAAATGTCCCCGATGCACTCGGGCAAGACTTTAGTGTGCTAGCGTGGGCTGATGAGAGAATCACTCTTTATGAAGATTTCCATATTGGCGTTGGTGCGCATTATGTCTTTGGTAGAGAGGGCACGGGTGGAATTTGGAGCATTAGCGATACTACACATTATTATGGTAACACACTTGGAAGAATAGGCAATTCTGCATTGCTTGCACCATATTTTTACAACAACCTTCTTAGTGCGTATCTCTATGGCGATATTGATATAAAGAATTTTAAACTCCAAGCAATAGCTTCATTTATCGATTATCAAGAGATTTCTTTAATGCTCCAATATAGCGCGTGGCAACAAGATAATATGAAGTTGGATTTTGGCGGGGGATTTATATACCATAAATACAAATCGTATGGATTCTATAATACTACGGCTTCACGTGATTACACTTGGCGCAGTGGCAGTAGTTTTAATGTGTTTATGCGTTTTACTTATTAAAGATTGCTTAGCGCAAGGATTTAGCGATGGAAGAAGTTATTGCTAGTCTAGAATCTTGGGGTTACTTATTATTATTTTTATACTGCCTGTATGGCGGGTATGTGGGGCTTATCGCCGCAGCGACAATGAGTGCATTTGGGAAAATGGATATAGGTGTGTGCATTATAGTTGCCTTTTGTGCCAACACACTTGGTAGCTCACTTAGCGCGGTATTGGCGCGGTATTATAAAAAGGATATTCTCCCGATGTTTTCTGCCTATTCACGGCAAATTGCGTTATGTCAGGTGTGGATTCGCCGTTATGGTAAGATGGCTATTTTCCTTAGCAAATATATCCATATTGTGCGTTTTATCGTGCCACTTAGCATTGGCATTAGTCGGTATAATTTTAGAATCTTCTTGCTTTACAACACGCTTGCGTGTGCCCTATGGGCTATCTTGGTAGGTGGCATTTCATATTTTGCGGGCAATGTGGTGGCAAACATTATAGAGCAATTTGACATTCCTCCATTTATTGTGATTCCTATTGTGCTTGTTTGGGTTGCATTCTTGCTTTTTATTTTAAATCGTGCCTCCAGCAAGGCAAAAATCAAATAACTTCTTATTTCTCTATGGCTTTGAGTGCATAAAGCAGGGCATTTTTATAGCTCTGCGTGCTCGCAATGCCTTTATAAGCAATATCAAACGCCACTCCGTGGTCTACCGAAGTGCGGATAATTGGGAGGTTTAAACTCACATTGATACTTTGCTCAAAATACAATGCCTTAAGCACGCTCAATCCCACATCGTGATACATACTTACAAAATAGCGGAATCTTGCACGATTATGTGGAGCAAAGAGAGAATCTGGCGCGCAAGGTCCAAAAAATACGCGCTTTTGAAGTGTCGCATTTGCCTTGATTATAGCATTGTTAATGTCTTCCTCTTCATTCCCCATAAGCCCGCCATCGCCACAATGTGGATTAAGCGAAAGCACCGCGCAAGGCTCATCTAATCGCACACACCGCGCAAAAGAGAGCAAAAAATCACACAATGACTTTTCTTTGATACGCTCGCTCACAGCACGAAGTGCAATATGCTCTGTGAATAATGCCACAAACATTTCCTCACAGCCAAGCATCATAATCGCCTCTGTTTTATATCGCTCTCTTAGGGCGTGTGTATGACCGATAAATCTCACGCCCGCGTTGTGCCACGATTCTTTATGAATTGGCAATGTTACAAGTGCTTGAGCTTGGTTAGAATCTACCAAATCACACGCGTGCATAAAGCTCTCAAAACTATATCGCCCACTGCCCTCATCAATACTAGCAACACAAATATCAGGCAATGGAGAGGTAAATTTCTTTGGCGGGTTTATGTGGTGTTTTTGTATCGGCACTTGGATTCCTAAAAGTTTGCCTGCTTGGCTAAGAATCTCACTATGCACGCAATATATCGGCTGACAAAGTTGGCACACAAAGCTATGCTCTCGCAAGAGAATCTCTAAACCAACGCCATTTATATCGCCTATGCTAATGGCTATGTTTGGTTTGTTGTGTGTCATATTTTAGCAATCTTGTGCCATCGCGCTAAGCATTTGTTCTATGGCATTTTGTAGTCCCACAAACACTGCGCGCGCGATAATGGCGTGCCCGATATTAAGCTCAGTAATCTCAGGGATTGCAAGGATTGGCGTGAGGTTGTGATAATGCAATCCGTGCCCAGCAAAACAATCTAATCCTAATTTTTGTGCTTTTTTTGCACCCTTTGTAAGTGCCTCAACCTCTAATTCTAGCTCATTGACAAGCATATCTTGGTGGAGTTCAAACTCCTTAATGCTGTGCTGTGTGCGCGAAAGATTGGTATTTGCCATTAACCATAAATTAGCGTATCTGCCTGTGTGAAGCTCCACACCACTCGCTCCTATCTCCTTTGCAAGCGCGATAGTTTTTATATCTGGGTTAATAAAGAGCGTGGTTTTTACGCCTAGATTCTCAAAAGTGCGCATAAGAGATTGTATATGCTTAGCGTTATTAACTAAATCTAATCCACCCTCTGTGGTTACCTCAGCGCGATTCTCAGGCACAAGAGTAATGCGCTGTGGTCTAAGCTCGCACAAAAACTCGATAATTTGTGCATTCATCGAGCATTCGATATTTATAGGTAGTGGTGAGGCTTGGATAATCTGCAACACATCGCTATCGTGGATATGTCGCCTATCTTCACGCAAATGGAGTGTGATTTGGTGTGCGCCTGCGGTGTGAGCGATAAAGATTGCTTGCAAGGGATTTGGGTCGTTTATGGCACGCGCTTCTCTTAGGGTAGCAATATGGTCGATATTCACTCCTAATCGCTTCATAGCACTTCCTAATCTCTTATCCGCCTGTGTGATAAAAGGCACGCGTGGAAACTTCATTGGCACTCCATTGATTTTTTTGTGGCTTATTTTGCACACCAAGTTTTAATAACTCCTCCATTTGCTCTCTATCTCCTGCCAAAATCGCCTCTCTCACACTCACGGCATCTTGATAAAACAAACAAGGGCACAAGATTCCATCACTTGTGAGACGAATTCTATTACAACTTTCACAAAAATCATCTTCGTGTGGTGCGATAATGCCAAAAGCATAGGGCTTAGTTACATTAGCTCCCTCGCCAATCTCATAAAGCCTTGCAGGACCAAAGCACTCCTTTTTTACTTCACGCACGGCATAGCGCGTGCTAATAATACTTACAATCTCCTCGCGTGAGAGCGATGTGAGATTCTGATTGGCGTGGATATTCTCCATAAACTCGATATAACGCACTAAAATACCGCGTTCTTTGCCAAACTCAAGCATATCAAGGATTTCATCTTTATTTATCTCTAGGGCGACCATATTGAGTTTTATTTTTAGCCCATTTTGCAGTGCCGATTCTATCCCTGCTAGGATTTGTGGCAAGGCATCGCGCTTTGAGATTTGCTTTATGCGCTCTGAGTTTAGAGAATCTAAAGATATGTTAATGCGCTTTAATCCTGCTTCTTTAAGGGCTTTAGCGTATTTTTGGAGATAGAACGCATTGCTTGTCATTGCGATTTCCATACTTGGATTGTGCGCATAAATACCTGCGATAAACTCCGCAATATCCTCACGCAAAAGTGGCTCTCCACCTGTTATGCGGATTTTTTGGATTCCATTATCCATAGCGATTTTTAAAAATTCTAAAAGTTTTGGCAAAGGCAAGGCATTAGTGTCAAAAAAGTCATCAGGAGTGTTTGGCATACAATATGCACAGCGAAAGTTGCACTGCTTGGTAAGTGAAATACGCAAGTAATCAATCTTGCGTCCAAAAGAATCCACAAGCATACAAAACCTTTATTGTTGAGATATAATGCAATAATACAATAAAAAACACAATATCGACCAAAAGGACAAAAAATGCCACCAAAGAGCACAAATGACGCTAAAGTAAGGTATAGATTGCAAGGCACTAATGCGCTTGGATTCCCCTGTGTGATTTTGTGTGGTGGGAGGAGCAAAAGAATGGGACAAGATAAAGCAACCCTGCCATTTGGCAATGGTTTGTTGGTGCAATTTTGCTTTCAATCAATGCAAAGATATTTTAGCGAAGTATTTGTATGTGTGAAGTGGGATAATGGAGCGACAAGCATACCCAAACAAAACATCATTACAGAATCAAACACGCCCGTTGATAAGACAAATACATCGCTATTTTCACCGCTCTTTGGCATTAAAAGGGCATTTGAAGTGTTAGATTCTCCGCTCATTGCCTTTATGAGTGTGGATAGCCCATTTTTAAATGGGCGATATTTTGCAGAGCTTTTTACACATTTAGAAGAAAAAAACGCACAAGTTGCTTACATTTCACAGATTCTCTCCCACCAAGAGAATAAAGAGCACTTTTTACTGAGCATTTGGCGCAAAGATACGACTGAAACTATAAGACAGGCATTGCAAAAAAGCGAGTTTAAAATTGCCTCGCTTATACACACACTCAACTCCACCCATATCAATGTGCGAGACAAACTCCTTAGCATAAACTGCAATACTAAAGAGGAATATCAAAATGCCATCAAAATACTTGAATGTTTAGATTCTAAAACTCCTTTTCAAAAACAATCGCTTTAAGCGCACAAAGCGATAGAATCGCTCTAATCCTGCGCTCTCTTTCGCCCCAATCTCATAAAAAATATGCTCTAAATACTCCAAAATATAAGCAGATTCTATCCCGCTTGTGCTTTGTGCCTTGAGTAGTTGATAACGAGGGATTTTCCTATACTTTGAGCGCGTTTTAGCGTTATACGCCTTGCTTATGCGTAAAAGCAATTCTTTATGCTTACTAAAGCACAATCGCCCAAACACGAAAGGCAGGCGTTCTCTCTCCCACCACACTTCACCCATATCGATATATTTTCCACCAGATTTTTTATACGCTAAGGCACGGTCGCCGATAAGCACCTCACCTCGCAAATCAAGCACTTGGCTAAGCGCGTTTGAAGTGCTTGATTGATAATCAAATCCCTCTCCGTGCTTTACTATCACGCTCCATACCGCACCTTTGGCGATGATTCCACTTGGGGCGACACGCTTTTTATAATGACTTTTCATTCCTGCGATTGAAGAGATAAAGCCCGCATCAATGCGCCTAAAGAAAAAGTCGTTGTTAAGTTTGGCAGGATAGGATTTTTTAAGCGTGATAAATGTTTTAATTTGTGAGGGCAACGGATAGGACTTAATAAAGCTATCAAAAGGCAAAAGATTAAGGTAAGCAATTTTACCAAAACGCATTAAATCACCATATTCACGGCACTATGGCTTTTTAAAGTGCTAAAAATTTCATCACGCTCCTCTTTAGAGCCAACTTCTAAGGCGATATGAATGCTAATAAAATTCCCTTTTGCAGAGACTTTGTGAGCAGTGATTTCATATTTTTTATTTAAGAGAATCTCATCGAGCGCGGATTTGATGTGATTCTCATCTTTGCCAATAATGATATACTCCCAGCGCGTGGGATAAAAAATAAGTGGCGTTATGTCTAGCTCTTGCTTAAAAGAAAGTGAGGAGTTGTCTTGTGGATTGTTTGTGGATTGTGGAGTATTCTTAGGCATTATCACCACCAAGTGTCTTTTGTAAGACTTCGCGCATCTGTGGCGGAATCTTCACAATTTTTTGCCTCCTTATATCCACAAAAGCAAGCAGGCAATCCATACTAAAGATTAAACGCTTATCATCTTTTTGGTTTAATCCATCATAGATTCTATAAATCTCTTGGTGAGCAATGAGTGAGCTGTGCTTAATTTGGATAATATTTGTGCGCACTTCTAGCACATCACCAAGTCTTGCTGTGGTATGGAATTTCGCCTCAATGCTACTCACCACAAACCCACAATCATCTACATAAGGCTTAAATCCATTACTAAAAAACAACTCACTTCTAGCGCGCTCACAATATTTTATATAATTAGTATGATACACGATTTGCCCACAATCTGTATCCTCAAAATACACACGAATTTGCACTCTTATCCTTTAAAATGGGAATCTAAACCCACATTGTAGCACAAGATTATCTTAAAGGCATCTTGGTGATTGTTTGGTAACAAAGATTTAAGAGAAAAAATTTTTTGCCGCTCTAATTTGCTCCATTGATAGTCTTGTATAATTTTTGTGGAGTTGGAGTAGCTCGATAGTTTGAGAAATAAGCTCTTTTGCTTGAAGTTTTGATTCCAAACTTGCTTCGCTTAATGAGTGTGGGAGGTTTTGTGTGAGCTCAAAGGCTTTGTTTTCATCATTATTCATAAGAGCAATCGTTAGAGAATCTAACCACGCTCGCACCATAATCTCAGCTTGAGCGTGAGATTGTTGCCCTTGGTTAGTCTCTTTAGATTCTCTCATTCCTAGCTCTCAT
>CAKVEH010000067.1 GCA_934728205.1 uncultured Helicobacteraceae bacterium | reverse complement strand
GGATGCGGGCGCATAATGGGGGATTTATAGAATCTAGCAAAGCACATTTAGACAGCGCAAAAGTAGTGATAAAAGAGGACTACAAGGCGTATGCGAAATGGTATTACAAAGAAATCTTTGGGCTAGATTTAAATGACACACAAATTGACAAAATCTTTAATCCCTCAAGTAAAGCGGGGAAACTTGATTAGAAAGATTATTTGATTAACGCGCTGATTTGCTTAAAATACTCGTTTTTAGATTCTAGCATTGCGCCAAAGAGGAGCGATTCTACGCACGAGATTTTCGCTCCCTTGCTTCGCATTAGCTCGATAGCGTTTAGGTGGTTTGCCTCTTTGCGTGAGTTTAGCGCGTCTTGTGCTACCCACACGCTAAGCCCTAAATCTAGCGCGTGAAGCACACTTTGAAGCACACAGATATGGCTTTCAATCCCGCAGATTATGAGGTTTTTTGCCCTGCCTTGTGTCCTAAGTTGAGCGATAAAGTCCATAATCTCACCATTGCCAAAAATGCTAAAACTTGTTTTTTCTAGCACACAGATTTTAGAATCTCCTCTGTCAAATTCCACGCGTTTATCGGTGTTCCCAAGCCCTTTTGGATATTGCTCGGTGATAAGCGTGGGAATGCCTAAAATCTGCGCCCCACACAAAAGTGTGTTGGTATTTTTGATGAGATTTTGCCAATCAAACATTAGCGGGACTAGCCTCTCTTGCACATCGATAACGACTAAAAGGCTTTCATTTGGCTTATACAGCCCATATTCAAATGGTTTCATTTCTACACCTGCTTAAAATTGTCTCAAAATAATTTGCAACTATTCAATGATTTCTTGTCATACTAAGTTTTGATAAAAGCAAAAGTATCTCTAAATTTCACACCAAAAGAGATACTTTACTTGCGCTCAATATGACAAAAATTCAATAAAAACAAAAAGCACCTTAAAATCGCGCTTTAATACAATAGCAAATACCTCGTAATTTAAATTTTAAAATTTACAGCTTTGCCACGATAACCTTTGTATCGCGTGCGATGACAAGCTCCTCATTAGTGGGAATCACGCACACTTTGACTTTAGAATCTTTAGTAGAGATTATCGCTTCTTTACCGCATACATTGTTTGCTTCCTCATCGAGTTTCACGCCCAAAAACTCCAAATGCTCCACAATCATACCGCGTATAAATTTCGCATTTTCTCCCACGCCCGCGCAAAAGGAAATCGCATCTACGCCTATCATCACCGCGCAATAACTCCCAATGTATTTTAGCACGCGATAGGCAAAGGCAGCCCGAGCGAGTTTGGCTCTCTCATCGCCTTTTAGCTCAGCATCGAGCAAATCCCTAAAATCGCTTGATACGCCAGAGATTCCAAGCACACCAGATTTTTTGTTTAAAATATTTACGATAGCTTTGGTGTTTAACCCCTCTCTATCGGCGATATAGTCCAAAATCGCAGGGTCTAAATCCCCGCTTCTAGTTCCCATTATAAGTCCCTCTAGTGGCGTTAACCCCATACTTGTATCCACGCATTTGCCGTTTTTTACCGCAGAGATGGACGCACCATTGCCAAGGTGGCAGACAATGATTTTAGAATTTTTATAATCAAGCCCCAAAAACTCCGCCGTGCGCTGCGAGACATATTTGTGGCTAGTCCCGTGAAAGCCGTATCTGCGCACTTTGTGCTTCTCATACCATTCATACGGGACGCCATACATATACGCACGCGCTTCCATTGACTGATGAAACGCCGTGTCAAATACCGCTACCATAGGTGGTTTTGGCATTTGCTCGCTACAAGCCTTGATACCCATTAAATGCGCTGGATTATGCAATGGCGCGAGAGCTGAGCAATCCTCGATATGCTTTATGACTATACCATCAATCAGCACAGATTCTTTGAAATACTCGCCCCCGTGCACCACGCGATGCCCGATAGCAGCGATTTCATCTAGGGATTTGATTGCGCCGACTTTTTTGTCTGTTAGGATTTCTAGCACGGCAGATATGGCGTTTGAGTGATTGACTAGATTTGGCGTCTTGCTTACTTTTTCTTCACCTTTTTTATAGTTTAGCACGCTTCCTTCGAGCCCGATTCTATCGCAGATTCCAGAGGCTAGGACTTTTTCACTATTGGCATTTATGAGCTGAAACTTTAGCGAAGAGCTCCCGCAATTTATCACTAATACATTCATTTTTTCTCCTTTTTGTTGATATGCCTGACATATAGTCTTAACTCAATCTTAAAGGACAAAACATAACAAAAGTAAAAAATAATGTTAATTTATCAACATATTGTGTATAAATTACACAAATTATAAAACGACTTTGTAAGATTTTATTAAGGTTAAAATTGTGAGAAATTCTTAACTTTTTTTTGATTCATTATACAAAGAAATTAAAAGGAAACAAAATTTGGATACAATGTCAGAATCGAGGGTAAAAACTCTATCAAATTTTCTTAAAATTGATAGAGAAAATCCGCTTGATGTGGATTAAACTTAAGGCAATAAAAGGATAAAAAATGACAACTACGCAAAAAATCAAACGCGAGATAAAGCGAATCTTGGGGCAAATTGGGATTATAAAGCCTTTGATAAAGAAAATGAGTATGGCTGAAATAAAGGCTGATATGGCAGAGTTTAGGCGATTAAATAACGATACGCGCTTTGTTATGGGAGATGAAAATCTATATATCTGCAAACACGACAAATACGCTGAAAATGGTGACATTATCAACAATTACTACTTTATCCAAGATATTTGGGGAGCGCGAAAAGTATTCGCAAATCGTCCTGTGATTCACTATGATGTGGGCTCTAGTGTGGTTGGATTTATCGCGCATTTGTTAGCGCAAAAGCAAAAAATCGTGCTTATTGACATTCGTCCGATGAATAATGAACGGGGGGGGGGGGAATCGTGATGATTCGCCCTGTGGTATAGAGTATATCCAAGCAGACGCGACAAATTTGGAAAATATCGCTAATGAGAGTATTGAATCCATCTCTGCGCTTTGTAGTGTGGAGCATTTTGGGCTTGGGCGATATGGGGATACAATCCAGCCAGATGCGTGGGAGTGCGCTTTGAAGGCGTTTCAGCGCGTTTTGCAAAAAGGCGGTAGGTTGTATTTTAGTGTGCCTGTGGGGCAGATTAGCAAGGTTTGCTTTAATGCTCATCGCGTATTTCACCCTGAACTCATTATCGATACGCTTGATAAGATGGACATCGAAGAGTTTAGCTATATTGATGGCTTTGGGACTATTATTTGTATGGAGCGCGAAAATGGCAGACTAAAAATCCACAAAGACAAGTTAGATACAATCCCTGAATTTAAAAATAGCGGCGTAGTGGGACTTTTTGAGTTTGTGAAAAGGTAGCGGGTTTATAATAATGAGAAGTATGCGATTTAAGATTTTTGCATAATAACGCTAAATCTCCCAACTCGTAATCTTTGCTATGAATGATTCCTAAGTATAATTTGATTTGTTCTGTTATTTTGTTTGTATTGTATAAATTATAGAAGTCAAGTAAGTTGATAGGCTTCACTCTTATCCTTTTGTATTAGAATAGCCAAGCTATTTATCGTTGTGGCGATGAAACCAACCATAATTTTGTCCGTTTCATCGCCGTTATACACAATACACAATAAAACAATGCTGTCTTATTGCTATCGCACTATTTTATCGCGCTTTTTGCGCTTTGCACGAGTTTATTAAAACTCTCAATGTCATTCATCGCCATATCAGCGAGAATCTTCCTATCCATTTCGATATTTGCGAGCTTTAGCCCGTGCATAAATTTAGAATAGCTTGTATCTTGCATTCTGCACGCGGCGTTGATACGGATAATCCAAAGACTTCTAAAATCGCGCTTTTTTTGCTTCCTGTCGCGAAACGCATAGCACAAACTTCGCTCTAGTTGCTCTTTTGCCTTGCGGAAATGCTTCCTGCGCCCGCTATAAAAGCCTTTTGCCTGTTTTAGGACTTTTTTGTGTCGCCTGTGGCGCACTATGCCTGTTTTTACTCTCATTGTTTCTCCTTTCCTTTACCTTAGATTTTAAGGTGTAGCCCTGCTACGCTTGTGTTTTTGGGCTATTTTTGCGGATTGCTTTGCTAAAGCTTGATGAATTTTTATTCTATCTGCGCTCATTTAGCTTGCAAGCCACAAAAATAGCCTCCAAAATCACTGCGCGTATTTTTTGATTCTAGGCTAATCTTGCCCTTTTTGCAAGTTTGATTCTTGCTGTAAGGGGGACTTTGACTTAAACCTCTCTTTTTAATCGCATTTTTGTGCATTTTAAAATGTGTAAAATCTGCCGTATTTGCTACTTTTTTAAGCGCGTTTCGCACTCATAAAAGCGCGTAAATTTACGCTTGGCACAGCAGATTTTTCACAGAATCAATATTTGCACTATGCACAAAATGGGGTGATTTTAGTCGCGCTTTGCGTTTGGGTGATTTTTTGGTCAATATATGACTGCGAAACGCACTACCACGTTTGATAAGATTTTTTTTGCATTTAAATCTTTTTGCCGCCCCGCGATTTGTTTTCATCTTTGGCATTATGCTTACCTCCTTTCATAAGATTAGATATTGCTATGTTACACAGCGTATCTATGTATGTTGTTAAATATTTCTCTGGTTTGTGTGATAATGCCCTTATTTTCGGCAATTATTTCTTTATACATTGCTCTCGTATTTTTTTTGCCAACTCTAACACTAGACTATAACCACTTAAATGTTTAGAATTTGCTTGTGTTATTGTTTGATTTTTACTCATTTTTGCTCCTATTTTTTAAACTTCGTATTGTGCCATAAATTATCTAAATTTCTCGCACATAATATTACACTTTACATTTCACTTCGCCACTCACTTCTCTTTACTTCGCTTTTTTAGGCACATACAGCACGGAGAGATAGCGTCCTTCTAGCTTTGGTTCTTTTTCTGCGAGTGCGACTTCCTCTATCATTGCTGCGACTTTTTTTAGCGTATCAGCCCCTGCATCAGGGATATTTACCTCGCGCTGTTTTAAGAACACCTTAAATCGCACGTGTTTTCCAGAATTTAAAAATTCTATTGCGTGCTTGACTTTGTAGTTGATGTCGTTTTGGGCGATTTGGGTGGAGAGTTTGATTTCTTTGATGTCGATTTGCTTTTGCTTTTTGCGCACTTCTTTTTGTCGCTTTTCTTGATGATAGCGGAATTTCCCATAGTCCATCACCTTGCATACGGGCGGTTTGGCATTTGGCGAGATGAGCACCAAGTCCAAATCCTCCCTCACCGCGATTTCTAACGCCTCTTTAGAGCTCATCACCCCATACACCTCGCCACTATCGCTAATACAGCGCACTTCGCTAAGGTTTATTTCCTCATTTATTAGCACTTCTTCTTTACTCAAAGCTAACCCTTTGCAATTTAGATTTTACCATTTCCAAAAATTCTCCTTCGCTTAGATTATATTGTGAATCCTCTTTTTTCACGCGTCTATCGCGCAGTGCTAGCATTTTGGATTCCACTTCGTTTGCACCGATGACTGCGATTAAAGGCACGCGGGCTTTTTCTGCGTTGCGCACACGCTTTGAGAGAGTTTCATTTTTATCGCTTACTTCGCTATACGCGCCGATTTTGCGCAGTTTTAGCTGGATTTCTTTCGCGTAAGCGACTTGCTCTTGCCCGATAGGGATAAGCACCACTTGGGTGGGTGCGAGTGCAAAAGGAAACTCCCCGCTAAAATGCTCTGTCAAAATCGCTACAAACCGCTCAAAACTCCCTAAAATCGCGCGGTGGAGCATCACAGGGCGTTTGGCTTCATTGTTTTCATCGGTGTATTCTAGCTCAAATCGTTCGGGCAGATTCATATCCACCTGCACCGTGCCACACTGCCATTTACGCCCTATCGCATCGGTTATCTTTATATCGATTTTAGGTCCATAAAACGCCCCGCCACCCTCATCTATGCCATATTTTATTCTATTTTTTTCTAATGCGTTTTTGAGCGCAAGCGTGGCGGATTCCCATATTTCATCTTCGCCTATGGATTTACTTGGGCGCGTGCTTAGCTCCATCTCATAGCTAAAATCAAAGGCTTTCATAATGCTGTGTGTAAATTCTAGAATTCTATCTACTTCGCTTTCAATCTGGCTAGGCAGGCAAAAAATATGTGCATCATCTTGGGTAAATTCTCTAACTCTCAAAAGCCCGTGAAGCACGCCACTTTTTTCGTGGCGATGCACTACTCCGTATTCATAAAATCTAAGCGGCAATTCGCGGTAGCTTCGCTTGGCACTTTGATAGACTTTGATATGTCCTACGCAGTTCATCGGCTTTATGCCGTATTCTTGCTCATCGATGGTGGTGAAATACATATTTTCTTTGTAGTTGGCGTAATGCCCACTTTTGCGCCACACATCGCTTTTTAGGATTTCAGGGGCGCGCACAGGCTCATATTCGCGCATTATGAGTGCACGAGTGAGTAGCTCCTCGATTTTGCGCCTAAGTCTTGCTCCCGCGGGCAACCATATCGGCAGTCCCGCGCCGATTTCCTCATCGAAAGTAAAAAGCCCCATTTCTTGCCCTAGCTTTCTATGGTCGCGCTTTTTTGCTTCCTCCATTTGCGTGATATAGGTATTTAGCGACTCTTTATCCGCAAAGGCAATGCCATAGATTCTAGTAAGCATTTGCGCACTCTCATCGCCTCCTAGATACGCCCCTGCGATTTTGGTTAGCTTAAAATGCGCTAAAAGTTTGGTGTTTGGCAAATGTGGTCCCCGACACAAGTCAAAAAAATCACCCTGCGTGTAAATTCCAAAACTATCACCCTCAATCCTACTCATAACTGCGAGTTTTAGCTCATCATTGGCAAATTTTTTTTGTGCGTCTTTGCGACTCATCGCGGATTTAGTGATGTCATAGCCTTTTTGGGCGATTTCTTTCATTTTCTTTTGGATTTTGGGTAAATCCTCCTCGCTCATCTTAGAATCTACCTTAAAATCATAATAAAATCCCTCATCTACCACGGGTCCTACAAAAAATTTTGCTTCAGGGTAAAGGCTCTTTATCGCTTGGGCTAGCAGATGTGCACAAGAATGACGGATAATCTCTAATGCGTCAGGGGAATTGTCAAAATAAATATCCACCCCACCATTTAAAGCACGCTCCTTGATTGTGCAAATATCAAAAATTTCTCCATCAATATTTTTGCCAATAATTGTCTTACTCAAACTATACCTTTAAAATCTCATCTTCTTTGTGTTTTAGTGTTTCATCAATTTTTTTAATAAATTCATCAGTGGTTTTTTGCACGCTATCTTGTGTTTTTTTGCTTTCATCTTCGGTGATTTGTTTGTCTTTCTCAAGCTTTTTGATTGCATTGTTTGATTCTTGTCGGGCATTGCGGATGGATATGCGTCCCTTTTCTGCCATCGCTTTTGCTTGCTTGGCGATTTCTACGCGTTGTTCTTTTGTCATTGGTGGGAAGTTTAAGCGGATAGATTCTCCG
>CAKVEH010000066.1 GCA_934728205.1 uncultured Helicobacteraceae bacterium | reverse complement strand
TACCATTGAAGTGCTTGATAGTAATAGCGAGGCGATTAAAATCTCTACAAGTGAAGAAAGCAATGCTTCAAGCAAGCGACCAAGCATTTTGCTTTTTGTCCAGCACGATTGTAAAAACTGCCTCGCACTCGCGCCACACATTGTAGATTTAAAGCAAAAATACGCAAAATATATCAATCTTTTTATCCTCACCCCTGCTTCACAAAATGAGCAAAATATACAATCTATCAACTCCGTCTTAAATGCCTATGCTAAAAGCTATCCTATTTATACACCCGCAGTCGTGCAAGGCGTTAATAATGATGTATTAAACTTTTTAGATAAAGATATTTCATCGGGCTATGTATGGCTTTTAGATACCGATGGAAGCAAGGTGGTGGATTATGCTGGACTCGTGCCACAAGAAATGGTAGAGCGTGATTTGCTCTTTATCTTGCACGATGTGCTGAATGCTGAAGCACAAAACGCCTTGCAAAACCAAGAAATACAAGATTTGCCAAGTTTTGAAAATGGGGGCTTGACACACGAACATTCGCAAAATGAGGCACAAGATGAGCCTCAAACGCAACCACAAGATTCTGTAAATCCTGCGGATTTTGTGGAATCTAGCGAGCAAAGTCAAGCTAATCCTATCAAATAAACAAGCTATGCTATCCTTTCTCTCAAAGACAACCAGCCACATAGGCTCAATACTTGGTAAAAAGCAAAACAATCTCTCAAAAGACCAGCTTGAAGAGATTTTAATCGAATGTGATATGGACTATGATGTGATTTCATCTTTGCTTGATTCCCTACCCTCAAACATTTCGCGTGATATTTTAGCCCCAAAACTTGTCGAGATTTTACACATTTGCTCAGATTCCACACCACCACACACCGACACTCCATCCGCAAAGCCACAAGTCCTACTCATTATGGGGATAAATGGCGCGGGTAAAACCACAAGCATTGCCAAACTTGCAAACAAATACAAAAACGAGGGCAAGAGCGTGCTTTTAGGTGCTGGGGATACCTTTCGCGCAGCAGCTATCGAACAGCTTAAAGCGTGGGGTGAGCGGTTGCAAATTCCTGTGATTGCTTCAAAAATCGGTGGAGATTCTAGTGCGGTATGCTTTGATAGCATTACTTCAGCCATTGCTAAGGGGTATGATATGGTGATTTTAGATACAGCGGGGCGATTGCACACACAAAGTAACCTCACAAATGAATTGCTAAAAATCATTCGTGTAAGCCAAAAGGCATTGTGCGAAGGAATGAATAATCCAAACGCCAGCAACCTCGTCAAACAATACCTTGTCCTTGATGGCACGCAAGGGAGCTCAAGTATCAATCAAGCCAAACACTTCTCCTCACACACCAAAATAGATGGAATCATCATCACCAAACTTGATGGCTCAAGCAAGGGAGGAGCGATTTTTAGCATTGTGAGTGAATTGCAAATCCCCATTGTGTTTCTTGGCATAGGCGAGGGAGCGCAAGATTTAATCGCCTTTAACGCCCAAGAATATGTCGCAACCTTGCTAGATTCCATATTTAGTGCGTAAATAAAATAATAAGGGCAAATATGGCAAAAAAACGCTCCCTTTTTGAATGCCAACACTGCGGATTCCAAAGCTCAAAATGGCTTGGGAAATGCTCAAGCTGTGGTGCGTGGGAATCTTTTGTCGAATTAAATAGCGAGCAGATTAAAACACTCCAAGAAACACAATCGCTTAGCACAGATAATAAAGCAATCGCCATAACCGAAGTAGAATTTGAAGCTTTACACAAATTTACCTCTTATGAGCAAGAGCTTGATATTGTGCTTGGCGGTGGGATTGTGAGTGGTGGGCTATATCTCATCGGTGGAAGTCCAGGCGTGGGGAAATCTACATTGCTTCTTAAAATTAGCGGACTCATCGCCAAAAATGCAAATAAAAAAGTGCTCTATGTCAGCGGGGAAGAGAGTAAAAGTCAAATCAAAGATAGAGCACAACGACTGCATTGTGTGGATAAAAATCTCTTTTTGCTCAATGAAATAGATATAAATCAAATCCGTGCCACACTCATAAGTGATAAGTATGCAATGTGTGTGGTAGATTCTATCCAAACGCTTTATTCCCCTGATATTACTTCTGCGCCGGGCTCTGTAAGTCAAGTGCGTGAGATTACCTTTATGCTTATGCGCTTAGCAAAAGAGCATAATATCGCTATTTTTATCATCGGACATATCACTAAAGAAGGGAGTATCGCTGGACCACGCGTATTAGAGCATATGGTAGATTGCGTGCTTTACTTTGAGGGCGACCCAAGTAGAGAGCTTAGAATCTTGCGCGGATTTAAGAATCGCTTTGGCTCGACAAGTGAAGTGGGGATTTTTGAGCTCACTTCTCAAGGGCTTATTAGTGCGAAAAATGCTTCAAAACTCTTTTTCTCTCAAAAGCCATCAATGAGTGGGAGTGCTATTACAGCGATTTTAGAGGGTTCAAGGGCATTGGTGATTGAGATTCAAGCATTGGTGAGCGAATGTGCGTTTGGGAATCCTAAGCGTTCCTCCACAGGCTTTGATAATAACCGCTTGACAATGCTCCTAGCACTGCTAGAGCGTAAAATTGAACTCCCGCTCAATCGCTACGATGTCTTTATCAATGTAACAGGCGGGATTAAAATCACTGAAACAAGCGCGGATTTAGCTGTGATTGCCGCGATTATCTCAAGCCTAAGAAATCGCCCGCTCAGTAATAAAACCGCCTTTATTGGTGAGGTGAGCCTCATTGGGGATATTAGAGAAGCGCACAATATTGATGTGAGAATTAAAGAGTTAGAGAGCTATGGCTTTGAAAATGTCATATTACCTAAAAAGCCAAACCAAACTTCACAGATTAAGTGCTTTGAAGCAGATGATGTGGGCAAAATCTTGCAATGGATGTAAATACTTAGAATCTAAAGCACACTGCAAGTCTCTCATTAAAACTTAAATCCCACTTGCGCCCAAAAGCTCCGCCCCATTTCATACACAAGCACACTTGTCCCTGTGGGAATCCCAAAGAGCAGCACACCATCTTGCACGCCAAGCGTGATGAGATTCTTAGAATTAAGCACATTGTAAATATCGATATTGAGAAATAATGCAGAGCCTTTCCACACTTCTCTCTCAAGCCCAATACGCATATCCCACATAAAGGCACTTCGCAAGTTCATTGTTTGCATTGTGTATTCTCTGCCTTTTGGTTGAAGTGCTATATTTGAAGGGATTTTTGTATCAGTAAGCACTATTTGTTGATACGAATCTCTAAAGCGCAAAAAGTTATTAAGATTTAGTTTTACATTCTTAAAAATCGTGCTATGTGAAGCGTTAAACCTTATTGTAAGAGGTTGGTTGATTTTAGGCGATGGCATTGCGCTATATGACATTGATACACCATCTAAGATAACCTTATCATTTATCGAATACATATCTGCTCCGTTGATATAGGGGTTATAATCACGCCTTGCATTACTCCAATCTAATGAAAGATAGTAAAAATGCTCCACTTGCCCTGTGAGTAGAGGTTCTTTGTGTGAGAGGGATGCTGAAATGATGTCTGCGCTTGAGCTTCCATTATTAGAAAGCTTCTCTACTCCAGCACTAGTGAGTGTGTTTGTGATTTGCTTTTTGCCACTGCGTGAGATATACCTCACACTAAGCATAAAATCACTTAGGTTTTGCGTGATTGCGCCTGTGAGCTCATCATCATAGGGCAAATCCACACCATTAAGCTCTACGCTATGCCTACCCTTTTTACCAGATTCCCTACTATCTAATGTCCAATTATCAGTAGCACTTTTGCGTGTGAAAACTAATCTATCTGCACTTAAAATAGAACGATAGCCATAGGTGATAAGGTTACGCGCATAGTAGCGATTCGCCCCTAAGGTAAATTCCGTGCGCCAGCTACGCGGTGCTGGGGTGATATAAGTGAGAGAAAATCGCGGAGCGATTTTATGCTTTTTAAAATAGTTAAAATCCCCGTCTAATCGCAATCCTAGTCGTGCATTCATCTCTCCACCGCGTCCTAAGTCAAACTCTATCTCATCTTGCCCATAGAGCGCGTAACTATATGCACTAAAATCTTTTATGAGCTCTGGATAAAGATACATAGTAGCAGCACCATTTGCATCGGCGCACCCAGAGCTATCTACGCCAAACATATCAAGGACACCTGTGTTCTTTCTAAAATCACAACCTGTATAGGCATTATGTTCTTTTGTGCGCTCCATTGTAGCTTTTTGATAAATAAACTCTAATCCAGCTAAAAAGAGATGTGTTATTGCACTTGATTCTATAGGAGTGAAGGCAAAATCATTTTTCATACTTATAGTATCTTGCTTTTGACTCATACTTGGGAATGTCCCTTCTGCTTCGCTTAGTGGTGCATTTGGATTTTTAATATAAAAAGTTTGGGAATCTCTTGAGTTTTGTAAATTTGAATAATTAACTTGGGCTAGCCATAGTCCATACTCTGTATCCCACGAGCTCTTTAGCCCCATTTGTCGCCCACCACTTTGCATTATATATGCAGAGTTTGGGACATATTGCTGGAAGTAACTCGCACTTTGGGGCATATAGGCGAAGTTATACTCTAAGTTAAAATTTTCATTAGGGTTAATAAAGAGTTTGACAAAGTAATTATCATTTGTCCTTGTTTGGCTTTTTATGCCTGTATTAACGGTGGAAGTTCCACCCGTTGTCCCCCCTGTTGAAGTGATTCCATAAGTCTGCAATCCAATATCAGAGCTCGCAAAGCTAATCCCAGCAAGGATAGCAAAATGCTCTGTCAAATAAGTCTCTAAACTCGCACGATAAATAGTCTTACTAAAATTTGGCTCGTAGTTTTCATTTGTTGATTTTTCTACTATCATTGGATTACCAAGCACTTTTGGAATCGCACTGCTTTGTAATGGGAGATTGCTAAACTCACTCTTAGCATATTGCGCGGAAAATGTCCCGTGCAATCCATTGGTGCGTGGCTTCCTAATGGTAGATTCCACAATCCCACCGCTAAAGCGACCATATCGCGCACTAATATTACTATCAAGCACCGTAATAGAATCAAGTAGCGAGGTATCGACATTAAGCCCTTGTGGAAATCCACTTCTTACATAAGAATCTCCATTCCCGCCAATCCCACTCCCACCAAATGGGTCTAAGTCATTATTGATACTAAACCCATCAAGCAAAAAGTTATTTTGCGCAGGTAATCCACCCGAGATACTTATACTCGCGGGATTGAGCTCACCTGCTGTGTTTGCCGTGCGCTTTGGGTCATTTAGCTGCACATTAGGGAGAATCTTTAGTGCGTTACTCATATCGCCACCCTCAGCTTGGAGTGCTTTAAGCATTTGCTTATCGATATTTTGGCCGCTAGAGTAGCTTTGCGCTTGCTTTTTAAATAAGGTGTTTGGTATGCCGAAATCGTTAGGGTCGCGCTCAGTGCTTTGTTGTGTCGCTTGGATTAGTTGTGCGTTTGGGTCATCATTTTGTGCGAGATGGAGTATCTCTTTAGCATTTATGCCCCCCCCCCCCCGCACATACAAGCAAGACAAAACATAGCCGTGCTTGTATGAAATGGCGATTTGGCAAAACTCTTACTTAACACAATTAACCTCCTAAAAAACCGAAATAATAGAACTTTATGCAACGCAAAACCTCCTAAAACACAAATAATATCGAAAACCTTAGAAAAATATCAAGTTCTTAAGCAAAAATTAAACCTATTAAAGAAAAATTACTCATTCGTTCTAGTATTACTCCACGCAAATTATACTAAAACCAAAGTATTGCACGCTTTTTAAGCTATAATGTGCGTAAAATAACTTCATTAACATAATAAGGACTTATGATGAAAAAACTCCTCTCTATTACTTTAGGTTTAGGCGGATTGGTGGCAGTTATTTTAGGCGGGTGGTTGCTCTACCAAACGAGCAAAGCAAGCAAAAAGATTGAAGCAAGCATAAATCAATTTATAGCGCAAGAATTAGTCTTTTTAGACTTCGCTCCATTTGTGTGTGAAGGCTTTGTCGAAGTCGTGTGTAAAAGTGAAAGTGTGCGCTACAATCCCATTACAACGAACTTCAATCTCTCTCAAATGCCCGCAATGCCAAACACTATCGCTCAAAATATCCAAATCACACTAAGCGGAAATACTCAAAAAGCAAAAGTAGGGCTAAGCGCACATTTAAACGAACCAAACTTCCAAGCTTCTTGCGATATAGAGCTTTCACTTGCTACCAAAGAAGTCTATTTACCTAGTGGAGAAGATTTGCTCTCTTACAACAAAGGACAGCAAAAGCCAATGCGCTTACTTAGCACACAAATCCAATGCAAAAACCACAATGATGAATATCTGCAAAAAAGCGACATAGCCTTTGATATTACGCATAATGACTTTGCAAATAAGGACTTGCAAGAAATATTTAGTTTGCTAAAAAATCCCCAATCACAATTCTTGCAAGAAATGTATTTTAGACTTAATCACATTGATATAAATATGCACTCAAATAACCTTAAAGAATATGTCGCAAGGATACTCTTTAACTCTACGCAACATAACGATATAGAGCGCACAATTTTCGCGCTCAATTTTATGCGAGATTCTCTTTTGGGTGAGATTAAAGGAGCAGATAATGACAATATCGAAGCATTTAGTAGGAATCTTGCCAAAACACTACTTCTTTTTCGTGATATTTTAGAGGGCAAGGTAAATAATGCGAGATTTTCCCTACAAGCTAAAAGCGATACAACGCCACTCGTGCAGTTAGACAAATGGAGTTTAACTCTCGTTGTGGTGGGGAATTATTCGCTTAGCGCAAATAGCGAGGACAACGAGGGAGATTCTCAAATGCAACACTTAGAATCTCCATCACAACCCACTAATCCAACTCCACAACCATAAGTAAATTGAAAGAAACAAGTAATGAGTGATTCTAAGCGCGACAAAGACTTACAACGCAACAAACCACAGCAAAAAGGACTAAAGCGCATTTATAATGCGTTTTTTTATTCTATCGATGGCTTTAGGGCGGCGTTTTATGATGAGGCAGCATTTCGGCAGATTTGTGCGTTATGCGTGATTTGTATCCCGCTTGGTGTATTTATCGCGCGGGATTGGGTGGAATTAGTGATTTTGCTTTTGCCCTGCTTCCTTGCGCTCATCGTAGAGCTTTTTAACTCTGCGATTGAGAGTGCCATTGATTACATTAGTAAAGATATTCACCCACTTGCCAAAAAAGCAAAAGATATGGGAAGTGCGGCGCAATTTTGCGTGCTGCTCTTTTGGGCGATTGTGTGGGGAAGCTATGGAATCTACCGCCTGTAACGATTCTAAACACAACGGGCAAACAAAAATAAAAGTAAATGTTTTGATTTGCTTTTAGATTTTATAATATTGCTCGGCTTAAATAGCCTAAAATTTTCTCTTTTAAGGAGTTTGGTATGAAAAAACTTTCAATGTTAATGGCACTTATTTGTGCAGGGTTTCTTTGGGCAGCATTTCGGCAGATTTGTGCGTTATGCGTGATTTGTATCCCGCTTGGTGTATTTATCGCGCGGGATTGGGTGG
>CAKVEH010000065.1 GCA_934728205.1 uncultured Helicobacteraceae bacterium | reverse complement strand
GAATCAAGCACACCATTTATGAGTTTTGGGGCGTTATCATCGCCATAGGCCTTGCTAAGCTCAATAGCCTCATTTATCACAATGGGCGCATCTGTATCGCTAAAAAGTAGCTCATAGCTCCCAAGTCGCAATATTGAATGCTCAATGCGACCAATACGCGCTATATCCCATTCCTTTAAATGTGTGTTGATACAAGAATCTAACTCTTCGCGCTTTTGTATCACCCCATTAAAGAGATTGAGCGCAAAATCTTGTTGTTTATGGCGGATTTTCCTCTCTTCTAAAAAACCTTGCGCTTGAGTGAGAATGCTGACATTCCCCACATCATAAGCGTATAGCATTGCTATGACGGCACTCCTTGCCTGCGACCTTGTCGCCATTGCCTCTCCTTAAACACCAAGACTCTCATACAGGCTTACTAGCTCGATAAGCCCTGCCATTGCCTCAAACCCCTTATTGCCTACCTTTGTGCCAGCACGCTCGATAGCTTGCTCGATACTATCTGTGGTAAGCACACCATAAGTAACTGCAGCACCATATTTAAGTGTAACATTGGCAATGCCCTTTGTCGCCTCCGCACTCACATAATCAAAATGTGGGGTTGCACCGCGTATAATCGCACCAAGACAACAGATTCCATCATAAGTATTTTGTGAGAGAATCTTTTGCAAGGCAAATGGGATTTCATACGCGCCCGGCACAAGGATTAAATCCAGCAACTCATCATTGCCTCCGTGCCGTAAGAAACAATCTCTCGCCCCCTCAATAAGCCTATCTGTGATAAGATGATTAAATCTACTACCGATAATGGCAATGCGCTCATCGCCGCGCAATTTGAGTTTTCCCTCTATTGTGTTCATTTTTTCTCCTTAATTTTTACTCTAACCACAACGCAAAACGCGATTATAGCATATCTTGCATTGAAGTTGCATTGTAGTGAAATTTTCTTGCAAAGCCTTAAAAATGCGTAAAGATTCTATAATTTTGCAAGCATTTCTTCAAAACTTTGCTTAAAAGCATTCAACCCATCTGCAAGCAAAGTATTATACATTTGCGTCAAATTCTCTTCACCAACAAGGCTAAGAATTTTTTGGACATTAGAATCTACAACCTGCTCTTGCCAATCCTCCCTCTCTTGCACGAAATATTGTAGCGCATCAAGCGGTGCAGTGTTAATGCTTTTTGGCAAAATAAGCGAAGTAATGTAGTAATCCTTTGGCAAGTCATCGCCCTTCACTCCCGTAGAAGCAAAAAGTGGGCGAGAAAACTTATCATCAAAATCTTGGATAATACTATAACATTTTTTGGCATTAGCAATTCCGAGCGTATTTTTCACCTCATCTTTTGTATCTTGCATCGCATTATATGCCCTATCAAAGCGAGATACAAAGATACTTACCACGCCACGCGCTATGGAGTTCCTCTTTCTTGCTTGGGCAAAGGCTTGCATACATTGGTTTGCTTGATTGGGGGAAAAAATAAGCGTAGCATTCACGGGGATATTTTTTGCTATCAAAGCATTCATTACTTCATATCCTGCCTGCGTAGCTGGGACTTTAATCATCACATTTGGCTTACCTATGCTTTGAAAAATCCGCACACCCTCATCGATACTTTTAGGCGCATCATCACACAAAAATGGGTCGATTTCAATGCTTATATACCCGTTGTCTTGGTTTTTGTTATAAAGTGGCGTGAGAATTTGTGCTGCTGTCTTAATATCACTAAAACCAAGATTCTCATAAATCTCTTTAGTATTCATACTGCCATTTTCTTGTTTTAGCTTCTCTGCGCGCTTTTTATAGGATTGACTTTCAAGCGCGTTAGCAAAAATGCTAGGATTGCTTGTTGCACCATTTACACCATAAGAAAGCAACGCACCAAAGCCATTATGCAAAAAATCTCTGTGGATAAAATCACACCACAAGCTATAATTTATTTCATCTAAGTCCATTTTTATTCCTTTTTTATTGAGATAGAATCTTTCCATTCATCAAAAGATTTTTGCGCCACAAAAATTACACTATCAATCCCGCCAGCAAGCGAAAAAAGCCAATATTTATGCGCAAAAAGCAAATCTATTTGTTTGGCTTTAAGTGCCATTTCATCTCGCGCTACACCAACGATAATCTTTGCAATCTCCATTTCTTGATGCACAATATAAGATTGAATCGCATCATTAAAGCACATTGTAAAGTTATTATCCCCAAAAAAATCCTTAATTTCTTGTATGTGGTTAAGCGCGTCTTCGACACGATTAAAATCGATATTTTCCAAATCCTTGCTTTTGTTTGCCTCCTCTAGCTCATCGCATAAATGCGCTACTTCTAAGAAAACTTCCTCAATCTTAGCTTTTTTCTCAATACCAAAATCGATAAATTCCTGTGTTTTTTGGTGGGCTTTTTGCAGATTCTCTTGTATTGTTTGAGAATCTGGTGGGCTTAAATGCAAGGGTTGCTTTTTTTGGCTTGTATCAATGGGCAAAAGTGCTTCTTCAAAGCTCATTTCCTTTGTCCCCTCAATCCTAGCCCCACCTTCTGTGGCGTTAATTACCTCGATTTTATAAGGCGTTTGGGCAATGTCTGTCTCATAAAATTCTAAAAACATTTTCCAAATAGGCGTGCTCTCCACAAAACCTTCTCCGCCATAAGCAGGCAAAAGCACTTTTTGGGAATCTTCTTCTAATGGCTTAATTTCACGCTCGCCATACACGGCATTTTGTGCGTGTGAGCTCCCATCTTTACCAAAAGATAAATCCTGTCCTATAATAATACAGCGTGAAAAACGCGAATATACAAGCATTTCATACGCCATATTTGCTGCACTTAGCCCCACGCCAATATATCCATATTCCTTAAAGCCAAAATACGCCGTATAGCCAAAAGGACGCATACTCATCTGCACCAAATCACCATTGAGCGCGTCTTTTAAACGCTTATGCACGATTGAAGTAATGGCAAAAATGACATTTTTATGCTTGGATTTGGGGGTTTTTTCATAAAATTGCGCCGTTAAATCCACGCGCTCTAACGAAAACACAATATCAGGCACGATTCCCTCGCGCGCTAAAATGGGAAATGAAGCATCAATGCAAAAAATAGTAATATAATCTTGGTAACGCTTTAAAAGTGGCAACTGCTTGCTAAGGCTGGGTCCCGTGGCGACAATCACTGCGGTAGAACCAGCCTTTTTGCCCCCATTATTTGTATTGATTTGGGAACGTTTAAGCTGAATCTCCTTAATAAGTGTGATAAGCGAAGGTGAATGCAACATTTCAGGCAATGAAGCAATGTGGTGTGCAATGCCCACGATAGAATCTTTACTATCATTCCCCACGCTCATCACGCAATGATGAATCGCACGCACAAAAAGTTTATTAAACTCTACGCTTTGAGTAGCAAAACGCTCATAAAATGGATTAAAAATATGCAGATTGTAAAGTTTGGAATAAATTTTAGCGTGTTTATTTTTGATAAAAAGTTGCAAAATATCTTGGTAGCTACTTTTGGAATCTAAAAAGACAATGCGTTTGCTTAAAATATCATCATAAAAATCAAGCAAATGCAACACAATAAACAAAATCTCAATCTCTGGCTCGATGACAACCACGCTTTTAAGATTCTCATTTTGTGTCAGCACTTTATAAAACACACCATTACCAAGCCCAAAAAAATACAAAAATGGATAATGACAAAACTCCGCAAATTGCGCTATTTTTTCATTTGTTTCTTCAATGGGAGAATGGAAAAAAATCGGTGTAGAATCGCTTATACGAATAATATTGAAGTTGATAGAATCATTTGTGGTAAAAACCTCATAAGACTCATTTGGAGTTACTTCTTTTAATCGTTTGCAAAGTGTGGGAGAGATTTTTTGTAACGCGGTAATATTGCGCTCAAAAAAATCCACCATTGTAAAACCCCTAAGATTCCATAAAAACTATGGAATCTTCTATGCTATTGCAACAATCGCAACACATTTTGCTGGACAAGGTTTGCTTGTGCCATAGCAAAACTTCCGCTCTGTGCCAAAATATTGTGCTTAGAGAAGGTCGCAGATTCCTCAGCGAAATCCACATCACGGATAACAGATTCTGCACTTTTAACATTAACCTGCGTAACCGAGACATTGTTGATGGTAGAAATAAGCTGCATTTGCACAGAACCAATATCCGCACGAAGTTTATCAAGCAACATACGCGCAGATTCTGCCATATCCATAACCACCATCGCACCACGCAAACTCGTAACGCCCGCGCCAATACCATCAGCGTGAATTTCTCTAAATGAAATATTGGGGTTTGCACCACACGCTGAAGCCACATTCGCACCAATTTCGCCGCGTAGCTCACGCAGATTCACGGTGTATTGTGCGATTCCTTGTGCTGTGTGGAATCCCACATGGCTAAAATTCATACCACTAATGATAATATCGCGTGCATCTTGTCTAATGAGTGTCAAACGACCAATGATAGCGTGCTTTGTCCCGCTAATCCCCACAAAGTTACCACCGCCAAATACTTTGCCCGTAGCACTTTGGGTGCGTATTGAAATTGCCCTTCCATCTGTGGCTCTTAGATTCAAACGCCCAGAAATATCAGTCCAAGCCTCCACGCCTGTTCGCTCTTTTACCGAGTTAAAGGCGTTAATCAAACGCCCATCAGAGTCGTTTTTACGCACTTCATATATCGAGCCAATAGTTACGCCATTTACGACAAGCCCGTGCACCGTGCCTGATTGCACAGGGATGTTTCCTGTCCCCATCACCTGCCACGCCGCACGCATACCGAGTGTATCAGAGTATTTGTTAATCACTTCTGCGAGCACGCCAATACCTGTATTTGCCGAAGTGGAAATTTTTACCGTTTCTAACTCATAGCTATTTTTTCCATCCACTTCTTTTACGTGGAACATTACTTCAGTCAAAGAGTTTGCTGCAGCCGAAGCGAGCACGCCCTTACCTGTGATTGAGCTTGATTCCATACGCACATGCCCAATCTTATCTGAACTTGTAGGACCAATAGATGACTTAATACTTTGGTTTGAAAACGCGCCGATTTGAAATTCTTTGTTTGAAAATGCACCAGAAAGCATTTGCTGTCCGTTAAAGCTTGTGGTAGTAGCGATGTTATCAAGCTCTTCTAACAAACGCAAAATATCACTTTGCAACGCCTTTCTAGTATCTGTGCTCTGTCCATCGTGTGCCGCTTGGACAGCTTTTGTCTTAATGGTATCAAGGATTTTTAATTGCTCATCCATTGCCTTATCCGCGATTTGGATAACCGCAACCGCATCATTAGCATTCCTCACAGCTTGTCCAAGACTCTCGGCTTGAGAACGCAAAGAGTCTGCAATAGCAATACCAGAAGCATCATCAGCAGCTTTGTTTAACCGCAAACCAGAGCTTAATTTTTCCAAAGAATTATGAAGGGCTCTATTATTCATAACCCCTATGGTGTGCGCACTTAACGCGGAAATGTTGGTGTTAATCTTAAAGCTCATAAAGTATCCTTTTTGACTGAAGTTAGAGTTTGTATCCCTTGAGCCAAAAAGCAAAAGCTATTCCAAAAATAAATGAAAAAATTAGTGAAAAATTTTAGTGAAGTGTGCTAGAATTTTGCCTTTTAGATTCTTAAAACTATGGATTGTAAGCCAAATGACAATGTCTCCATAAATTTAGCACAAAAAGAATCAAATAAAAACTTAAGGCATATAATGAAAAATCTCATCATTGTAGAATCTCCTGCAAAAGCACGGACAATCAAAAACTTTTTAGGCAAAGATTATGAAGTCATCGCCTCTAAGGGACATATACGCGACTTACCTAAATATACTTTGGGAATCGAGGTTAAACAAAAGCAATTTATCCCAAAATACACCATAGACAAAGACCACGCGCAAATCGTCTCTGAAATACAAACAAAAGCCAAAAAAGCAAAGACTACTTATATCGCTACCGATGAAGATAGAGAGGGTGAAGCGATTGGCTACCACATAACTCAAACGCTCGATGCTGATACAGGTAGTTTCCCGCGTATAGTATTCCACGAAATCACCAAAAGCGCGATACAAAATGCCCTTGATAATCCTCGCACTATTGATATGGACAAAGTCAATGCACAACAAGCACGCAGATTGCTTGATAGAATCGTAGGCTTTAAACTTAGCAATCTTATTTCCTCAAAAATTGCGCGTGGGTTAAGTGCTGGACGCGTGCAGAGTGCAGCCCTCAAACTTGTAATTGACAAAGAGCGAGAAATCCAAGCATTTAAAAGCGTTACATACTTTATTATTAACGCCACTTTTCAAACCAAAGATGGTAATACCATAGAATCTGAGCTTGTGTTTTATGAAAAAGCGTTAGAAAAACTCTCCCTCCAAGATGAAAAACAAGTCAAAGCAATGCTTGATTCTCTAAAAAAGCAAGAATATGAGGTGCTTGAAATTGCCAAAAAAACCAAAAAAACACCTACACCACCACCATTTATGACCTCAACACTCCAGCAAAATGCCTCAAACAAACTCGGCTTTAGCCCATCGCGCACTATGAGTATCGCTCAAAGGCTTTATGAAGGCGTGCAAACAAACAACGGCATAACAGGAGTGATTACTTATATGCGAACTGATAGTCTTAATATAGCTAAAGAAGCACAAAGCGCGGCAAGAAAACTTTTAGAAAAAGACTTTGGCAAGCAATATGTGCCACCAAAACCAAAAATCTACACTACAAAGTCAAAAAGCGCGCAAGAGGCACACGAAGCAATCCGCCCAACAAACTTAGACTTCACGCCAGACATCGCTAAAAATTACTTAAAACCAGAAGAATTAAAACTTTACAGGCTTATATATGAAAGATTTTTAGCCTCACAAAGTGTCGATGCAGAGTTTGAATCACAAAGCATCCTCTTTGGCAATGCCAAGTGCAATATGAAATTTAAAGCAAATGGCAGGCGATTGGTCTTTGATGGATTCTATAAAATTTTAGGCACAGAAGACAAAGATGAATTGTTGCCCGCACTTAAACAAAATGATAGGGTTGTGGCTACTTCAATCAAAGAGCACAAAAAACAAACCGAGCCACCTGCGAGATTTAGCGAGGCAAGCCTTATTAAAACTTTAGAATCTTTAGGTATAGGACGCCCCAGCACTTATGCGCCAACTATTTCATTATTGCTTAACCGCGAATATCTTATCAATGAGAAAAAATCGCTAATCCCACAAGAAAGCGCGTTTAAAGTCATAGAAATGCTTGAGGGAGCGTTTAATGAAATTGTGGATAGCTCTTTTTCAGCCTCTCTAGAAGATAGGCTTGATGATATTGCAAATAAAAAAGTGGATTGGAATGCTATGCTTTGGGAATTTTATGAGCCATTTATGGAGAAATTAGAGCAAGGCAAGCAAAATATCGCTAGTCAAAAAATCGCTATCCCCACAGGTGAGCTATGCCCAAAGTGCAACAAAGAGCTTGTCCAGCGCAATGGAAGATTTGGTGAGTTCATCGCGTGTAGTGGCTATCCTAAATGCAAATATATCAAACCATCATCAAACCAAACAGAACAAAACCTCACTAGTGAAGTGTGTGAAAAATGTGGCAAACCAATGGTAAAAAAATTTAGCAAAAGGGGTGAGTTCATCGCGTGTAGTGGCTATCCAGAGTGTAAAAACACAAAACCACTCAATCAAAAACCAAAGGAGATTCTCAGTGTAAAATGCCCAGAGTGTGGTGGCGAACTTATCAAACGATTTAGCAGACGCGGGGTGTTTTATGGTTGT
>CAKVEH010000064.1 GCA_934728205.1 uncultured Helicobacteraceae bacterium | reverse complement strand
CTATCAGTAATATCGCCTTCATAGGACTTTTTAGACGATTTTTTATCTTTTTCTTTCTTATCTTTTGTAAAACTCTTTTTGTAAAATTTACCTGATTTTTGTTGCTCGCTTTCATCAATGCTTAGTTTGTGCTCTAAGATAGCAATTTGGTCTTTTTTAAGCCCAATAGTCTTTTTGCAACAAGATTGTATAAAGTAGCTCAAAAGCTTTTGGCATAGCTTTTCTTCTGACATTGTGCCTTTGAGGGTTTCATACATTTCAAGCGCATTTTGACTTATCTCAAGTGTGGCGATTTTGGAGAGAAGCGTTTGAGAATCCACCTCCACATCGTCCATTTCGCAAAGTTGCATTTGCGCTTTAGTATTTTGCTTAATGTTATTGATTTCTTTAAACTCCAATGGGGTTGCTAGCGTAATCGCTACTCCCCTTTTACCCGCTCTACCCGTGCGTCCAATGCGATGGACATAGCTTTGTGGGTCAAGAGGAATATGGTAATTAAACACATGGCTTACATCGCTTATATCAAGTCCTCGAGCAGCCACATCAGTAGCGACAAGAATCTCGGCATTATTTTGCTTGAAATCCATTATGACACTGCGTCTGTCGCGTTGCTCCATATCGCCGTGCAATGCTAGGGCATTGAAATTTGCTTCTTTAAGGTTATTTGCTAGTATATCAGCCTCTTTTTTGGTGCGCGTAAAGATAATGCTTTTATTTGGATTCTCTGTTTCTAGTAGTTTTAAAATCGCTTCATTGCGCTCATTTTCGTTAATAATATAATACTTTTGTTCAATGTTTTGGTTGTTGATTTCTACGGGAGAAATTTTGACAAACTCTGGCTTGCGTAAAATTTTTAGTGCGAGATTCTTGATTGGCTCAGGCATTGTCGCAGAAAAAAGCAGCGTTTGCTTATTACTTGGCAAGTAAGTGAAAATATGCTCTATGTCATCTAAAAATCCCATATCAAGCATTTCATCACTCTCATCAAGCACGACAACCTTTGGTGCAAAATCTTGAAGTCTGCCATTCATCAAATGGTCTAAAAGCCTACCCGGTGTGGCAATCATCACTTTTGGTTTATATTTTAGCAAATCGCATTGTCGTTTTATGCTTTGCCCGCCATACATACAAATGGTCTTAATCCGTGCAAACTTTCCAATCTTTAAAAACTCTTCACTAATTTGCATTGCAAGCTCGCGTGTAGGAGTGATGACGAGGGCTTCTATTTGTTTGTTGCGCCCGAGTTTGTTTAAAATAGGGATAGCAAATGCAGCCGTTTTACCAGTGCCCGTTTGTGCTTGTGCTATTAAATCACTCCCTTTTAGCACAATGGGGATAGATTGCTCTTGTATGGGCGATGGCACAGAGAATCCAACTTCTTTAATACCACGCAGTATGTGGCTACGCAAGTTAAAATCACTAAAGTTTTTGGTGGTTTTTGGTAGAGATTCTCCTTCATTGCAATCACCCTGTATAGCCAAATCGTGCTCTGGTATGTATTTATCTGTTTGCATTGCCTAGTCCTATAACAAAAAGTTTGGGATATTGTAGCAAAAACTTTATATAAAAATTCCAAAAGTTTTTATCTTTAGTTATAATGTTTTTGGCAAGCGTTTTGCGCGCTCTTAGAATCTATATCAATTTTATTAAGGAGAAGAATTTGGAGGAGTTTTTGTATAGCAGTGTGTTTTACCAAGCTCCTTTGGTTGCGAGTTTTTTGGCTGGTGTGATTACTTTTCTTAGTCCCTGCATTCTACCGCTAATCCCAGCGTATATTTCTTATATAAGTGGCATTTCTTTGGAGCATATCACGCAAAACCCAACCAAACACCGCGCGAAAATTATCCTTACATCACTTAGTTTTATTGCTGGATTTTGTGTAGTGTTTGTGGTTTTGGGGATTTTTGTGGATACTTTGTTAAGTGAGGTTTTAAACAGTGCGGTTTTTCGCATTGTTTCTGGGATGGTTGTGATTGGCTTTGGGCTTCATTTTTTGGGAATCTTTAGGCTATCATTTTTATATAAGCTACATTTGGGCTTAAACATTACACTACCTAAAGGCAAGGTTTTGTCGATATTTGCTCCTTTTTTGCTTGGGGTGAGTTTTAGTGCTTGTTGGAGTCCTTGTGCTGGACCGATACTTGCCTCAATCCTTGCTCTTGGCGCGCTAAAGGACAATGAAGCATTGCATCTTATGCTTGCTTATTCGTTTGGACTTGGATTGGCATTTTTTATAACGGCACTTTTGATTGATTGCTCTCTTGGCTTTTTAGCAAGATTAAAATCGTTTATTCGCGTCATTGAAGTGGTTTGTGGCATTTTGCTCATTGTGCTTGGTGTGCTTATTTTAAGTGAAAAGATAGATGAAGTTGTTGGAGTTTTGATGAATTTGTAGGCGCGATTTATTATGAGTGCGTGAAATGGTATTGCAGTCCAGAATCTATTCTATTTTAAGTTTGAGATTCTCTTTATCAATAGAGATATTTCTTTGCGGGGCATCATCAAAACTTATCATATCTCTACCTTTTGGGAAAATATGCTCATAAAAAATCTCATTATGTCGCTTCCAAGAGCTCTTAGTGATAATCTTGGCATTTTGGAGTTCCTCATCAATGTGTTTGAGCTCCTCATTTTTCGCTTTTGCGGCGTTTTGCACGGTAGTGATGCGCTCTTTTAAAAATTCAGCATTTTTCACCAAAGCAATATATTCTGCCATAGCATTTTTTATTTTTTTATCAATAGGCTCTTTTAGCCGCTTTTTTTCATCAATGATGCTTTTTAGCTGTGCGACAATGGGTTTAGATTTTCTAATATTTTCATTTTCTTTATTAAGGAGTTGTAAGAGTTTATTGACCTTGTTTGTGCATTTTTGGATAAATTCATTGCTTTCTTCTACTATGTTGCGGATTCCATAATAACAATCTGGTGAAATGTAGAGTTCATTTTCCCCGCCCTCCACGCTTTTGATTTGTAATGTCCCACTAAAGTAAATTTTTGAATGCGAGTAAAGTTTATTGATAGTGAGGTTTTGTGCGCGGATTTGTCCGCCTGTCGCAATGTCGATTTTTATATTTTTTGCATCAAGGTTAGCCATTTCAGAGTTTTTGATTCTTAGTTCATTGGCGATTACCGTGCCTTTGACAAAGTCGATATTGCAAGTTTCACATTGCACAAAGGCACTTTGGTGGATTTGTCCGTGTATAGTTACTTCTTTACCGATAATACGGGCTTTCTCTCCCACAGAGCCCATAATGTCAATTTGTGTTGCTTCGATGACCATTCCGCGACCTACTGCGTCATCTTCTGGATTCTGCCCGCTTATGGTTACGACAATGTCTTTATCTAATCCCCCAAGCAAATGCCCAACATTACGCAAATTGACTTCTTTAAACTCGTTACTCTCAAACATTTTTAAGTATCCTTGCTTAACGCTTGCATAACCCTTTTGCAAGGCAGTGTAGGAGACATATTCATCTTTTTCCTCTTTGGAGAAAAGTTTTTCATCAAAGATAATTTCTCTAGCGATTTTTTCCTTAGATTCTGGTGCTTTTTGCTCTGCTTCTTTATTCTCTTTAGATTCTTTGGGGGCTTCTTGTTTTTTTGCTTTGTCTTTTTCATCGCTATCCCAATCATCATCGTCATCTTCGCTTTCTTCTTCTGGTAGGGAATAATCAAAATACCTCCCCTTAAGGTTTCGCCCACTTTCTCCCTCACTCTCATAGCTTACGCGCAATATTTCTTGGTTTGCTTCCACCGCGTAAGAGGCGAGTCCAAGTGAAGTATTATTTTCTTTTTCCCATTGTTCTTTGGGTAAAAACTTCAATGTAGAGCCCGCTTTTGGCACATAGGCACTCGACCTCTCAAGCTCAAAAATAATTTCTTCTTGCAATTCATCATTTTCACATTTATCTTGCAAGTTGAGTGCATTTATCTTTTGTGCGAGGTCTTCAAACATTTTTTGCCCGAGTGAAACACATTTGATTTGCTCCTCAGTGGTGTCTGTCTGCACTTGGGAATCTGTAGAATCTGGCAATGCGCGTATTTCACAAGATTCTCCAAAGGCACTTACATCACGCACGATGATTCCCAAGATCGCCTTTTTGCGTTGAATCTCTTCGTATAAATGTCGTATAAAAGCCGCTAAACTCTTAATTTTTACCCCCTTTTTAAGTGTGAGGTAAAGTTTGTTGTAATGGGCGTTTGTGGAGAGTTCTATAAAACTTGCTAAATCCCATTGTTCTGTAATACGAATGCTAATATCAAAGTCTTGGTTGAGGTTAAAATCTGTTTTTTTGTTGTAATTTTCTTCATTTTCTAAAATTTCGTGCGCTTCATCCGCTGGTATGAGGGTAGAATCTTTTTCAGCAAAATCCTTATAAGTGTGAATCTCAAGTATATCAAAAGTAAGTCTATGATAATCAAGCGCGTATAAATCACAAGTATTTTGCACGCTTTGCTCGACATCTTTGCAATTTCGCACAACCACCGGACGAAAACCTTGCATAACACTCCCTATAATGTGAATTTAATCATTGAAAAATAATTTTGATATAATTACATATTTTTGCTTAACTAATCGACAAACAAAGGGAATTTTTGATATTTAAGGCATTTTTGACTAATAGCTCTGGGATTTTATGCTCGCGCATTTTTGGATTCATTCGCGATTTGTGTATGGCTTCATTTTTGGGTGCTGGGGTATTGAGTGATATATTTTTTGTCGCATTTAAGCTCCCTAACCTCTTTCGCAGAATCTTTGGCGAGGGCGCATTTGTGCAAAGTTTTTTGCCAAGTTTTATTGCCGCGCGAGCTAAGGGAGCTTTTAGTGTTATTGTGTTTGTGATTATATGTGGAGTTATATTGTTTATAAGTTTGTGCGTGTGGGCGTTTAGTGAGGTTTTTACTAAGGCATTGGCTTTTGGATTCTCGCCACAGCAAATAGAGATTGCAAGTCCCATTGTAGCGATAAATTTTTGGTATTTAGAGTTGGTGTTTGTAAGCACTTTTTTAGGCTCACTTTTGCAGTATAAAAATTGCTTTTGGGTAAGCGCATATAACACCGCATTGCTTAATATTGCGATGATTGGTGCTTTGTGGTTCGCGCGTGATATTGATGATATTAGGGCGGTATATATTTTAAGCTATGGAGTGCTTATTGGCGGAGCGTGTCAAATCGCTTTGCATTTTTATCCGCTTGTGCGACTTGGTTTTGTGCGACTTTTGGCTGTGGGATTGCGTGAGATTCTCTCAAGTAGGCGATATTTTAGAGAATCTAACACTAAAGATGGCTTAAACTCACAAAATCTGCGAGCAAAAAATAATATCATCACTTTAAAGAAGCGTGCCATACATATTAAAAATGATGTAAAAGCATTTTTTAAGCAATTTTTTCCAGCGTTGCTTGGGAGCTCTACGGCACAAATCGCCTCATTTTTAGATACGCTTATTGCTTCATTTCTTGCAAGTGGCGCGATAAGCTATTTATATTATGCTAATAGAATCTTTCAGCTTCCTTTGGCTATTTTTGCCATTGCGGCTTCTAGCGCGCTTTTTCCCACTATTGCCAAAGCAGTAAAAAACGCCCAGCACAACGAAGCTTTAGGCTTAATGAAAAAGGCATTTTGGTTGTTGCTTATTGCGCTGTGTTTGTGCGTAGTTGGTGGGATAATGCTTAAAGATGAGATTATTTGGTTGCTTTTTGAGCGAGGGAAGTTTGAGCGTGGCGATACGCTTGCTGTGGCAAATGTATTTGCAATGTATTTGGTTGGTTTGTTGCCATTTGGTTTGGCGCGGATTTTTTCTTTGTGGTTGTATTCGCATAAGATGCAGGGCAGGGCGGCGAAAGTCTCAGCAATCTCGCTTTTATGTGGCGTAGGATTCTCACTTATTTTAATGCACCCGCTTGGCGCAATGGGGCTTGCACTTGCTTCCTCACTTGGTGGATTTTTGTATTTTATACTCACGGTGCGCGTTTTTGGGCTAAAGCAATTTAGTTTAATGCTAAAAAATACCAAAGGCTTAGCTTTACTTGCTATAATGGTGGGCTTTTTAGTTGTGGTTTTAGGTGTGTTTAAACATTATGAAAAATCTCTTGGAATCTTACTTTAAAGAGATTTGGAGTGGTGTGTGAGTGATAATATAAAATAGAAGGAAATGGCAATGAAAATATTACTTTATGATTCTCAAAGTAGGCAAAAGCGCGAATTTGTCTCTATTACACCTAATGAAGTAAGAATCTATGTTTGCGGTCCCACGGTCTATGATGATGCACATCTTGGGCACGCGAGGAGCTCGATTGCGTTTGACTTGTGGCGCAGAGTGTTTCTTGCTAATGGGTATCAAGTAATGTATGCAAAAAATTTCACCGACATTGATGATAAAATCATCAACAAAATGCACCAAACCAATCAAACGCTAGAAGAACTTACTAATCATTACATTGAGGCGTATTTGAGTGATATGGATAGGCTTGGCGTCTTGCGTGGCGACATTGAGCCACGAGCCACACAGAATCTAGTAAGTATCCAAGCAATGATAGATGAGTTACTAAAGAGAGGTTATGCGTATTTAGGGCAAAATGGCGATGTGTATTTGCAAGTCCAAAAAGATTCTAAATATGGCAAACTTTCTCACCATAATGTAGAAAACACACAAAGTCGTATCCAAAACGCTGATGATAAATTGGAATCTAGGGATTTTGCATTGTGGAAAGGCTACAAAGGGCAGGGCGATGTGAGCTTTGAAAGTAGCTTTGGTGCTGGTCGTCCGGGCTGGCATATCGAGTGCTCTGCAATGATAGAATCCCACCTTGCCTATAAAGATAAAGATTTTGCGATTGACATTCACGCTGGAGGGAGTGATTTGCTTTTCCCTCATCACGAAAATGAAGCAAGTCAAACCCGCTGTGCTACCGATAGAGAGCTGGCAAAATATTGGCTACATAATGGCTTTGTCAATATCAATGGTGAAAAAATGAGCAAATCGCTTGGCAACAGCTTTTTTATTAAGGACGCACTTAAAGTCTATGATGGTGAGATTTTGCGTAATTACTTGCTGGGCGTGCATTATCGCGGTGTGCTTGATTTTAACGAAGAGGATTTGCTTAGCTCTAAAAAGCGACTCGACAAACTTTATCGTTTAAAGAAGCGATTGAAGATTTCTCAGAGCACACAAGAAGCCATAACTTCGCTAGATTCTCAACAAACCTTAGAATCTAGCGTATTTGGACGCATTGCAAAGCACGCAAACAATGAGTTTATAACAAACTTTTTACAATCGCTTAATGATGATTTAAATATTTCAAAAGCCCTAAGTGTGCTGGAGGAAATGCTAAATAGTGCAAATGAATATATTGACAAATTCCCAAAAGATAGCGCATTTATGGAAGTCGTGGCGTATAATATTGCTTTTATTGCACTCACTCTTGGCATTGGTGGTAAAGATGCAAGTGAGTATTTTCAACTTGGCGTGAGTAAAGAGGAGAAGCAAAAGATACAAACCCTCATCGCTCAAAGGTTGCAAGCAAAGCAAGAGAAAAATTATGCCAAAGCAGATAGCTTGCGTGATGAACTCAAAGCAATGGGGATTGAGATTATGGATAGTCCGCAAGGCACGATATGGGAAAAGGTGTAGTTTATAATGCCCTTAAAAACGCCTCTATTGCCTCCATTTCCTCTTCGCTTAAATGTAGCTTTTGCAGTAAATGTGAGCTTTTGGGAAAAGGCGGATTATAAGTCTTGCCCTCTTGTGGCTCTGGTTTTGCCATACCTGCATTATACGCGTGAATCACACCAT
>CAKVEH010000063.1 GCA_934728205.1 uncultured Helicobacteraceae bacterium | reverse complement strand
GTCTAATGACAGGACGACTAAAACCACTCAAAACTGCTCCTGCAGTAATTTTAGATGATTTGGGATATAAGGGGACATTTTTTTATGGTGGTTCAGGCACTTGGCAAAAACTTGATAGTTATGTAACCACGCAGGGCTTTAAAGATATTTTTTATAACACACATATTGTCCAAAATTCCAAAGTCAAGGGCTATTCATCGCCTTATGATAATTCTTGGGGTGCTTTTGACCACCATTTATTTTCTTTTGTGCGCGATAAATTGCTTGCAGATTCTAAGGCAAACCCAACGCAAAAGACTTTTAATATGATTATGACTACTTCTAATCACCCACCTTATGATGCCCCTGTGGAATCTTTTGGCGCGCCTACTAAAGAGATTCAAGCCTTTATCGATTCTCACCCAGAAATCACACAAAAAAATATCACGCCAACTCTTTTGGCACATATTTATTATCAAGACAAAGTCATTGGAAGATTTATTCGTGAAATGTCTTCAAATCTGCCAAACTCACTTTTTATCATCACAGGCGACCATTACGATAGAGAATATCCTAAAAAATCTGCCAACGCGAGAATCACACACTCTATCCCACTTATTGTCTATGCGCCAAATCTCAATCCCAAACCTCTCTCTAATGTAGGCTCGCACATTGATATAGCACCTACTATCATTGAGCTAGTCGCACCTAATGGCTACAAATACGCAAGCTTTGGTGATACAATGCTCCAAAACAAAGCAACCATAGGCAGAGAGCACAATGAAGCATTTGGTTTTGGTGTAATCGCCAATCAAAGATTTATCTATGATGGTTACAAGCTAGAATATATGGGCGATGGCGTGGAGCGCAATGGCGACAAAACCGAAGCAAACGACATTTTTGATAATCTAAAACGCGCAAAAGCTCTAAGTTGGTGGATTATCAATAATGGCTATATAATCCCAAATGATGCGCCACCTAAGGATAATGAGTAGAGCTATCGCGTGCCTTTGTGCTTGGTTTTTTGTCGCCCTCAGTGCAGAGGTGGTGGAGTTTAGCGTGTATAAACAAGATAATTTCATCAGTGCGACATACTTAGTAAGTGAAAAGTTTGATGGCGTTCGTGGTGTGTGGAATGGCAAAGAGTTAAGAACAAAGCGTGGCAACCTCATCAACGCCCCAGAGTGCTTTTTACGCAATTTTCCACCATTTGCCCTTGATGGTGAATTGTGGATTGGTTATGGGAAGTTTGAAGAAGTGGCAAGCATTGTCGCACGCACAAACCCTGTATGTGAAGATTATGCTAATATAGTGTATAAAATCTTTGATGCGCCCACCTGCGGACAAAAGTCATCTAAACTAGATTCTCAATGTCGTTTAAGTGAGCGGTTAGACAAAGTGCGGGCATTTATCACGCGACACACATCTCCGCATATTGAGCTTATCGAACAAAACATATTAAAATCTAGCGATAAAGAATTTCAACGCACTTTAGATATAATGCTTGATAAAGTGCTAAGCAATGGTGGCGAGGGGCTAATATTGCGCCCTGATGAGAAAGGATATAAAAGCGGGAGGGCAAAAAACGCCTTTAAGCTCAAGCCTCATAATGACGCAGAATGCAAAGTGATAGGATACACGCAAGGCAAGGGGAGATTCACAGGCAAAATGGGCGCACTTATTTGCGAGCAAGAAATCAACCAAAATGATGACATCGCCACTTTACGCCCTTTTATCAATACAAACGCCCCAGATTCCAAACAAAAGCCCAAAAAACACACAATAACCTTTAAAATAGGCACGGGATTTAACGAAGCGATGCGTGAGAATCCACCAAAAATTGGCACAATAATCACTTATAAATACAATGGTTTTAGCAAAAATGGTTTGCCAAAAAACGCTGTATTTTTACGAGAATTTGTTAGCGTGCCATAAAGTTTTTAGGCTAAAATTATGCTTTTAATTTAGCTTCACAAAAAGAGTAAAAATGGATAAGATGACCTTACAATCTTGTGCGCGTGAATATGGAACGCCATTATATGTGTATGACTTTGATATTATCTCAACGCAATTTAGTGCATTTAAAGAGGCTTTTAAGGCTCGTAAATCACTTATTTGCTACGCACTCAAGGCGAACTCTAATCTTAGCATTATCAATCACTTAGCAAAACTTGGTTGTGGTGCGGATTGCGTGAGCATTGGTGAAGTCAAACGCGCCCTAGCTGCAGGAGTGGAAAAATACAAGATTATTTTTAGTGGTGTGGGAAAGTGCGATGATGAAATAGCACAAGCACTCAACCTTGATATTTTGTTTCTCAATGTAGAGAGTGAGGCTGAACTCTCACATATAGAATCTATTGCTAAGCAATGTGGTAAAATAGCGCGCATTTCGGTGCGTGTCAATCCTAACATCGATGCCAAAACACATCCTTACATTTCCACAGGATTACACGAGAATAAATTTGGCGTTGATATACAAAGTGCCAAAAAAATGTATATTATGGCAAAAAATTCGCCACACCTAGAGCCAATAGGCATTCACTTTCACATTGGCTCACAACTCCTAGAGCTTGAGCCAATCTTGCAAGGTGCAAAAAAAATTGCCGGGCTTCTCCATAGTCTGCTTGCACTAAAGATTGATATTAAGTTTTTTGATATTGGTGGAGGCATTGGTATCACTTACAAAGATGAGCAAGAAATCGCATTATATGACTATGCACAGGGCATTTTGGGAATCTTGCGCGGACTTGATGTAACTATCATTTGTGAGCCCGGTCGCTCTATCGTTGGTAAAAGTGGCGTGCTCTTAAGTAAGGTGCTTTATGAAAAATACAATGGCAAAAAACGCTTTGTCATCGTTGATGCAGCGATGAACGACTTAATGCGCCCTGCCCTCTATGGCGCATATCATCGCGTGAATGTCATAGCAAGGGCGCAAGACACACAATCTATGCCAAAAGATTCCCTAGATTGCAAGGCGGATATTGTCGGGGCGATTTGTGAAAGTAGTGATTTTTTGGCAAAAGACATTGAGATAGAATCGCTAGATTCTGGGGATTTACTTGGCTTTGAGAATGCTGGGGCGTATGGATACTCAATGTCAAGCAATTATAACACACGCCTAAAGCCCGCAGAAATAGGCATAAAAGAGGGGAAGAGTTTTATCATTAAACACAGAGAAAAATTTGAGAATCTCATCGCCGATGAGCTAGAGCTCCTCCAAAGGAATACTAATGCAAGATAAACTATTAGAACAATTTAGGGCGCAAATTGATAGTATCGATGATGAAATGCTTTTGTTGCTAGAGAAGCGAATGGGCTTGGTCGATGAGATTGGCAAACATAAGAAAAAGAGTGGAAGTGCGATTTATCGCCCTGAACGAGAGAGAGCAATTTTAGAGCGATTAAACAAAAAGGGTGTAAAATTTCTAAACGATAAAGCCATTGGTGCGATTTTCCAAGAAATTTTTGGAATCGCGCGAAATTTAGAACTCCCAGAAAAAGTGGCATTTTTAGGTCCCATTGGGAGCTATACACATCAAGCAGCACAAGAGCGATTTGGCGCGATGAGCGAATATATCGCACTTAACAACATATCCTCTGTCTTTAAAGCCCTAGAGCAAAAGCGTGTGAAATACGGCGTTGTGCCTATCGAAAACAACACCAATGGAATGGTGGGTGCGAGCGTTGATAATCTTGCGTGCAGCGAGCTTAAAATCATTGCCGAAATTGTGATTCCCATTCATCATAGTCTTGCTTCAAAAAGCGAGCACTTAAGCGAAATTACAAAGATTTACTCCAAAGATATTGCCTTTGGGCAATGCGATGAATTCCTCAAATCTCACAACCTTGATGACTTAGAGCTAATCCCCGTAGATTCCACCGCTAAGGCTGCCCAACTTGCTAGCAATGATTCTAAATCAGGGGCGATTTGCTCTAAAGTGGCCGCAAAACTCTATAATCTCCCCATTATGTTTGAAAATATCGAAGATTCAAACAATAACAAAACGCGCTTTGTGGTGGTGAGTGATTTCACCAATAATCCTAGTGGGAGCGACAAAACTTCTGTGTTTGCAACTTTACAAAACTACAAACAATCTGCCGCATTGCTCGGATTGTTGGAGGATTTTAAGCATTTTGGCATTAACATTACTAAAATTGACTCGCGTCCTATCCGCTCTAAAAGTGATATTTTTGCGTTTGGATTTTATTTGGACTTTAAGGGGCATTACCTTGATGAGAATGTCAAAGCCCTCTTTGCCAAACGCGCTAAAGAGCTAAAATGGCTGGGAAGTTATGTGTGTAGCTATGACTTTGAGGAGTAACAATGATTGCATTTAAACATATAGATTTAGAATCTAAAGATATTTTTACCCATTATTTAGCGCAAGATTCCCTCGTGCTTTCGGATATGAGTTTTGCGAATTGCTTTATTTGGCGTAATGCGAGGGATATTTGCTTTTCGCAAGTGCAAGATTGCCTAGTGATACAAACGCGCTACGAGGGTAAAAATCCCTACATTTTCTATCCCATAGGCAGTGGTGATAAGCTAGGTGTGCTAAAGATATGCAAAGAGTTCTACGCACAAAATAATCTTGCACTTGAAATCCACGCACTCAATACTACACAAGCAAAGCACATTCACACGGAGTTTGGCATACAGCCACAAGAAAATAGGGATAGATTTGATTATGTCTATAATGTGCCTGAGCTTATCACGCTAAGTGGCAGAAAATATCACAAGAAAAAAAATCATCTCAACTTTTTCTTGCAAGAGCATAAAGACTTTGTATTTGAGGAGATTTCCACACACAATGCAAAAGAGATTATGCAAGTAAATGATAAGTGGTTTGAAGCAAATCCTAACAAGACAGATGGATTAAAATTTGAGAATTTGGGCATAAATGACGCACTAAGATTCTATGATGAGCTGGGATTAAGAGGCGGGATAATCCGCATAAATGGCAACATAGAAGCCTTTAGCTTTGGTGAGGTTTTACACGGGGATTTGGAGGGCAAAAAAGTCGCACTAATGCACATCGAAAAGGCAAATCCACAAATTAGGGGTATCTATCAAGCAATCAATCAACAAGTCTTAGAGCACTGCTTTGCTGAATGTGGCTTTGTCAATCGGGAGGAGGATTTAGGCATAGAGGGCTTAAGAAAGGCTAAGCTAAGCTATCAACCCTGCGCGTTGCTAGAGAAATTTGAAGTTGTGATTCAGTAATGCACGATAACATACAAGATACACAACCAGATATACGCAACGAATACCTTGTGCTTAGGGCTTCGGCTGGCAGTGGTAAAACCTTTAGCCTAGCGTTGCGCTTCGTGTATTTGCTCTGCAAGGGAGCGAAAGCGTGGGAGATTCTCACACTGACATTTACCAAAAAAGCCTCTAATGAAATGCGTAGTAGAATCCAAAAAAATCTCAAAAATCTCTACACAGATTCTCTGTGCGACACGCTTACAAGCAACGATACCTTTGTATCTCTACAAGCAAATGGCATAGATGAGGAATTTATCAAGCACAATATTAAGAGAATCTATACTCAATTTATGCAAGTTCGCCCAAAAATTACCACCATTGATTCATTTTTTTATAGCATTTTGCAGAAGTTTTGCTGGCACGCTGGAGTGAGCAATGCTTTTGAAATAAGTGAGTATGACAAGATGGCTCTATATGAGCGATTTGCACAATGCTTAAGTCAAAATGAGCGCGAAAGCATAGTAAGATTTTGGTTTGTCAATGATATGGGTATAGAGGATTTTTTAGGCTTTGTAAGTAAATTTAGCGAGCAAAAGCACGCATTAAAGCAAACAAAGCAAAAAACAAACTTACAAGAAGTAAAAAATAGTATAGATTCCATAATGGAGCATTTGCGCCAAGAAATTACTACAAAGCCAAACATCAAGCAAGAGGCTATCAATGCGCTCACTTATGATACAATCGAAGACATAAGCGATAAAACTTGGTTAAAAAAAGAAACGCCTTTTGAATTTAGAGGCTTTAAGAATAAAGGGTTAGAATATCTTATCGATGACTTTAACACACTCAAAAACCTTTTATGTGTGTATTATCAAATCAAACAAAATGATATATTTACGCAAGTAAATACCTATATTGATAAGTTTTGCAGTATTAAGCACGACTTTTTACACCAAAAAAATATCCTCACGCACGAAGATATTACACACAAAGTGTATAACTTATTGCACTCTAGCATTGATAGAGATTTTTTTTATTTTCGTCTTGATGAGAGGATTATGCACATTTTACTTGATGAATTTCAAGATACAAGCATTATCCAATATGAAATCTTGCGCCCGCTTATTGAGGAGATTCTCTCTGGTAAGGGGAGAATTGATGAGCGAAGTGTATTTGTAGTGGGCGATGAAAAACAAAGCATTTATAACTTTCGTGGGGCGTTTGTGGAAGTGTTTAATGCGATTCAAAAAGCACCATTTATTACGCAGAGTTTAAAAAAAAATTACCGCTCCAAAAGCAATATTGTTGATTATATCAATGAAGTCTTTGCCCCGCAATATCCTCACTATATCACCCAAGAACTTCCTAGCACACAATCTAACAAAGAGGGATTTATAAGTGTCAAAGAATATGAAAAACTTGATGAAGAATCTGTATATGAAACACTTTGTTACTTATTAGAAAATGGTGTAAATCAAGATGATATAAGCATTTTAGTGTGGAAAAATGATGAAGTAGAGCGTGTAAAAGATTTTTTAAAAGCACAAAATCCCTCTTTTAATATCATCGCTGAAACTACAAAAAACTTTTTTGATTTATTCCCTTGTAATGTGCTAATACAAGCACTCAAATACCAAAACACACAAAAACAAGAACACAAAAATTTCTATGCAAAAAATATCGCAAAATTGCTTGGCAATGGCATTATGGAATCTGTATCTTTGCCAGAGTATAAGGGCAATGTGGGGCAATATGTGTATGAGGTGATAGAATCTTTTTCGCTTGGGTGTGCGATGAGTGCGAGATTCTTAGAAAAAGTATGCGAATATGACAAAATAGAGGAGTTTTTAATCTCATATCAATCACTTGAAATCTCCACACCAAAAGAACACTTAAATGGCATAAAAATTATGACTATCCACAAATCAAAAGGCTTAGAGTTTGAGCATTTGATTGTGTGTGATAGCTTTGGCAACAAACCAACAGACAAAAATAAATTTATCCCGCACTATGAGGGCATTACGCTTAAGGATATGTATTTTAGGTTTGATGGACGAGAAAATGTCGATGATGGCTACAAGCAAATTTTAGAATCTTATAAGCAAACAAAACAAAACGAATCAATCAATGTGCTTTATGTCGCGCTTACTCGTGCTAAAAGCTCTCTTTGTATTCTCAAAAAACAAAAAAACTCTCGCTTTGAAACGCTCAACCTAACGCCCACACAAATTGGCACACTCTCAAGCAAAGACGCCTCACAAAAACAATCTCACGAAAGCCAATATATCGCACTGCAAAATCTAGGCAGGCAAGAAAATTTTGTCCGCAACCAAAGAGAATCTAGCGAATTTAATGTCGCAAGCATAATGTTTGGAAAGGCTTTGCATAGCTACTTTGAATATTACTTTGGAATGAAAGAAACGCATTTGCCAACGCTTTGGCACATTATGCAAAACCTCTATGGATTCTCACTCTCGCAAGATATGCGCCAAATCGTGCAGGGCAAGTTTGAATGCGCATTAGCAAATCCACATTTGCAAACCATACTCTCTAGTGGGACGCTATTTAGTGAGGTTTCTTCGGGGTGTCAAAACGAATTTTACCGCATTGATACGCTCATATTTACACAAAAAGAAATTATCGTGCTTGATTATAAAAGC